>JAEUJL010000336.1 GCA_016794835.1 Gemmatimonadota bacterium
TCGTGTCGCGCCGACGGAGGTTTCGCCGCCGCGCGGCTATCCCCTGCGTGGCGAGGTGCATGACGAGAACGCCTTCGCGCTCGGTGGCATCGCCGGCCACGCCGGCCTGTTCTCGACCGCCGCGGACCTGGCGGTGTTCGCCGAGATGATGCTGAACGGCGGGGTGTACCAGGGCGTGCGCATCGTGAGCGACTCTGCCGTGACCCTGTTCACCGCCAGGACGGCCGGCTCGCGCGCGCTTGGCTGGGACACGGCGGACGGGGACGGCGGATCCGGGATGTACCTCTCGGAACGCGCCTACGGCCACACGGGCTACACGGGCACCTCCATGTGGATCGATCCGGACCGTGACATGTTCGTCATCCTCCTGACGAACCGGGTCCACGCAGCGCGGGCACGACGCCCTGCCAAGGTCATCTCCGACGTGCGGGCCGATCTCGCTGACGCGGCCGCGCTCGCCGTGGTGGATGGGCTGGACGAGGTCCCCCTCATGCCGGCGTCCTTCCGCGCGGATCGGGCGGACGGCTGGAACCCGTCGGCTCGCCGCCGCCGTTCCAGTCGCAGCCGGAAGGCCACCCCGTCGCGGGCGACCAAGGCAACCGCCACGCGTGCCAAGGCGACGCCAACGAAGCCCAAGGCCTCGGCAAGCCGGACCAATGCCGCGTCGCGCAAGTCGCCCACCGCCTCGTCCGCAAAGGCTCGTGCGACCACGACCAAGAAGCCGGTGGCGCGAAAGGCCCCGTCCACGCGCAAGCCCGTCGCCAAGCGCTCCTAGCTCGGCACCCCCTCCCGGACCGCGGCATCCTGGTTCGGCCCCCCCAATTGTGTTTCGTCCCATTCCCGGTGAATTTCCTCGGGTATGGAATCGACCACTCCCGTTGAACCCACCACGCCAGCCGCGGACGGCGCCCTCAGTGCCGATGCCGTGCGCATTGCCCTTCGGCGGGTGAAGGACCCCGAGCTCAACCTGAACATCGTCGACCTTGGGCTGATCTACGACGTGGCGGTCGACGGCTCGGATGTGCGGGTGGACATGAGCCTCACGTCCCCCGGGTGCCCCTCGGGTCCCGAGATCATGGGTGAGGCCGAGCGCGAGGTGAAGGCCGTCGCTGGAGTCGGCACGGCGACCATCAACCTCGTGTGGTCCCCGCCGTGGACGCCGGACCGGATCGAGCCGCGCGTCCGCGCCTACCTCGGCTTCTGACCTAGCGCCGAACGACCACGGGCGCGCTTTCCTGCCCGGAGCGGTCGACGGCACTCACCGTGATCGCCGTGGGGTAGGAGCCGGCCGGGTCGACCGCGAGGCGCACGACCTCGCGCGCCGCGTCAACCACCTGCACGCGCCATCCATCGGGATAGGCCGCGCGAACCACCCACCACCGGGGATCGTTCGTCGCCGGTGCGGGCGGTGCGGCGGTCCGTGCCCGGGTGGCGTCCCGGCTCACCGCGGGTGCCTGGGCTGGGCGTGAGGTCGGTGGCACCGTGCGTTGCACGCGCAGCTCAATGCCCTCGGGGTGTTCGCGTACCGCGGCGGCCGGCACCGGGCTGGCCCCGCGACTCAGCCAGGGAGCGGCCGGCACGAGCGCCGGTTCGGCGTAGGGGCCGGCCGCGAGGCGATCGTTGAGGCGATCGGTGGAGTGCACGAAGGCATTCATCGGAAAGTGCACGTTGCCACTCGCATCACCCAGCTGGCGGCGCGTTTCGTTGACCTGCTCGAACACCTCGGCCACCGGCCAGGACGTGCGTCCGCGCGCAGATGCACGCCCAGTGTAGTTACCCGGCCACAGGTGCCGTTGTCGGGTGTTCTCCGAGCGCCACCAGGCGAGGAGGTCCCCGTACGGCTGGCGCGGTGCGGCCACCTGCCAATAGAGCTGTGGCGTGAAGTAGTCGACCCATCCCTCGTTGAGCCAGCGTCGAGAGTCGGCGTAGAGCTTGTCGTAGGCATCGAAGCCGCTGACCGTCGCGGGATGCCCGGGGCGCCAGATCCCGAACGGGGAGATGCCCACCTTCACCCAGGGCTTCACCGCCTTCACCGAGTCGTAGAGCTCGCGGATGAGG
>JAEUJL010000436.1 GCA_016794835.1 Gemmatimonadota bacterium
CGCACTCAACGGCCCCGCACGCGACTCATCCACGCATGGACCTCACCTCCCTTTCCCCCCGCGTTCCGGTCTTCGCCGCGATGCTGCAGGTGCCGTGGTTCATCCTGCTGTCCATCGCACGGGTGCGCATGGGGGGCACGAGCGCGCTCCCCGTGGTGAAGCTGATCGACCTGCTGATCCCGTTGCCGGCCCTGCTCGGCCTCGTGGTTGCCGTGGTGCTCCTGTCGCGACATGGGGCGAGCGGTGGCCTCTGGCTATGGGGAGGCGCCGTGGCGTGTGCCGTCATCAGCGCGCTGTTCCTCAAGGTCATGTTGAGTTGAGCAGCCCCAACACGCCACCGGCATCCATGCGAGCCCCAGGCGTTCCCGCGAGACGACCATGCCACTGACCCCGGAGCAGCGGGACCTCCTCGCGCGGTTCCCGGCGGCGTTGGTTGCCTTGGTGGAGGCGGAGCTGGGTGCCGGCAATTCCATGCTGGGAGTGCGCAGCGGACATCCGGCAACTCCAGTGGGCGCCTGCATCACGCTCACACGAAAGGTCAGTACGCGACCTCGCGCGTCCGGCGACGGCCTGCGATTCCGGGAACGGAGCGGGTCCAGCCACGCCGGCGAATTCACGGACGCCGACGCGCATTTCTACGTGCTGGAACCCCCGGATCCGCCACCACCGGAGCGCAGCATGGACGAGATCCGCGCGGAGCTGGCGGAGCGGGAGCGCCGTTCCGACGAGGAACGGTTCCGGGAGCTGTTCTGGTGACCAGGGTCTGCTGCAGTCCGCGCTGCCTCCCGACACGGATCCCTCCAACCACGACGCGTTGCGGAGGCGCGAACGTCCGGCCAGGCCAGGCCCCACGGGGCCTCCCACCCGTCATCCGGGACCACACATGAACGCGCTCTTCCGTTTTGCTTCCGCGGTCCACCGCGACGCGGCCGTCGACCGCTGGCTGGACGAACGACCTGGAGCGCTCGGTGACGTGGCGAGGCGCTGGGTTGCTGCCCTGCGGGCGTGCGGTCCCGATGTGCGCGAGCTCCTGCACGACGGTCATCCCACCGCCTGCGTGGAGGACGCGGCCTTTGCCTACGTGGACGCCTTCCGCGCGCATGTGAATGTCGGGTTCTTCCGGGGCGCGGAGCTGGCCGATCCGGACGGCCTGCTGGAAGGCACCGGCAAGCTCATGCGCCATGTGAAGGTGCGACGCGAGGACGACCCTGTGGGCGCCTCCCTGGAAGCCCTCATCCGGACCGCCTACGACGACATGAAGGGGCGGGTGCAAAGGGAACGGCGAACACCCTGAGGGAGGCGTCACCGACGGTGACGGGCCGGCCGGGGAGAGCCGGCATCGGTGTCGCGGCCGTGCCGCTTACCTTTCCCCCAGCGCACCTGGCCGCTCGGCGAGCGTCGCGCCAACACCGTCCGGCCTTCCCCACTCCGCGTGACCCTGCTTTCGCTCGCCAACGTCGGCGTCTCCTTTGGCGCGACCGAACTCTTCAAGAACGTCTCCTGCACGGTCGCCGATGGCGAGCGCTGGGGGATCATCGGGCGCAATGGCGCCGGCAAGTCCTCGATCTTCAAGCTCATCACGGGCGAACTGAAGCCCACGACGGGGAGCGTCGCTCGCCGGCCGGGGCTGCGCCACGCCCTGCTGGACCAGCATCGCGCCTTCGAGGGGGCGACGACGGTGTGGGAAGCCGGAGCGGCCGCCTGGAGTGAAGTGATCGCGCTCGAGAAGCGCCTGGCGGAACAGGCCGAGGAACTCGGCGCCCTGGGGGATCGGGTGACCGAGGAGTTCCTCGAACGATTCGGGAACGACCAGGAGCGCTTCGGCGACCTCGGC
>JAEUJL010000462.1 GCA_016794835.1 Gemmatimonadota bacterium
AGCTGCCTACAGCTAAACCTTTCCTCTTGCGGGACGGGCCCGGTGCGCGTATTTACGTGCGCTGCTCACGGCCCCCTTCCCCCTACCCAAGAGGCGTCCATGAAGGCACGATACCTGAGCCCGCTGTTGGTCCTTGCCGCGTGCGTCGATCCGTCCGCGCCGGGCGTGACCCCGATCACCGAGGAAGTCGGCACTCCGTCGCTCGCCGTGCATGCCGGGGAGGTGATCCCGGGTTCCTACATCGTCGTCCTGCGCGAGGCCCCAGGGCTCTCGAGAGCCGCAAGCGTCGCCAGTGCCATGGGGGTGGCGGCCTCGGCCATGCGCCACGTGTACAACCACGCCCTGAACGGTTTTGCCGCCGACCTGTCTCCGGCCGACGTCGAGCGACTCGCGCGTGATCCGCGCGTGGCCTTCATCGAGCCGGATCGCGTCGTCACGACGCAGGCCACGCAGTCGCCGGCCACCTGGGGGCTGGATCGCATCGACCAGCGTAACCTGCCGCTCAGCAACTCGTTCACCTACACCCGCACCGGCAGCGGCGTGCACGCCTACATCATCGATACCGGCATCCGCGCAACGCATGTGGAGTTCACCGGCCGCGTCGGCGCCGGGCGCGACATCGTCGGAAACGACAACAACCCGAGTGATTGCAACGGGCACGGCACGCACGTCGCCGGCACCGTGGGGGGCACCACCTACGGCGTCGCCAAGGCCGTCACACTCCACGCCGTCCGCGTGTTGAACTGCGCCGGCAGCGGCTCGAACTCCGGCGTCATCGCCGGCATCGATTGGGTGCGACTCAACCATGTGAAGCCGGCTGTCGCCAACATGAGCCTCGGTGGCGGCGCCTCCACCGCGACCGACCAGGCCGTCGCCAATGCCGTGGCCGCGGGGGTGACGATGGTCGTGGCGGCGGGGAACTCCAATGCCAACGCGTGCAACTACTCGCCGGCCCGCGCCCCGTCGGCGATCACGGTGGGTGCCACCACCTCCACCGACGCGCGCGCGAGCTACTCCAACTTCGGCACCTGCGTCGACATCTTCGCCCCGGGCTCCTCGATCACCTCGGCGTGGCGCACCAGCAACACCTCCACGAACACGATCAGCGGCACGTCCATGGCTTCCCCGCATGTCGCAGGGGTCGCCGCGTTGTACCTCGCTGGCAACACGGGTGCGTCGCCAGCGACCGTCGCCAACGCACTGATCGCAAACGCGACCACCGGCGTCGTGACCGGCGCCGGCACGGGATCGCCGAATCGACTGCTCTTCACCAACTACTGACCACGCCCCACCCCTGACGGACAGGCCCCGGCTCACGCCGGGGCCTGTCTGCGTTCGGGGGGCGCACGCGCGGGCCTTGCGAAGGCACCGGCGGTAGCTGTATGGTTTAACTGTTCAGTCAAATCATATGGCCAAGACCACCACCCGACGCCGGACCCCGGCGGCACCCCCGCGGCCCGCCGCGAAAGCGCCCAGCCGCGCGGCGGACGCAGACACCGAACGGCGCATCCTCGACGCCGCCCGGCAGGTGTTCATCCAGCGCGGTACCGCCGGCGCGCGCATGCAGGAGATCGCCGCCGAGGCGGGGGTCAACCAGGCCCTGCTGCACTACTACTTCCGCTCGAAGGACGCCCTCGCCCTCGCCGTCTTTCGCGAGGCCGCCGGCAGGCTCTTCCCGGTCCTGATGCGCATCCTGGGGTCCGACCAGCCCCTCGCAACGCGCATCACCCAGTGCGTCCACCACTACATCGACACGCTGCGCGAGCACCCGTTCCTCCCGGGGTATGTCCTCGCCGAGCTCACCTTCCACCCGGAACGCATCGACACCCTGGTCGAGCAGATGGGCGGAACGCAGGCCCGCGAAGCCATGCAGGCCACGGTGGCACAGCTCGACCGTGAACTCGCCCGCGCCGCCCGCGCCCGCGAGATCCGGCCCATGCGCGCGCAGCAGTTCATCGCCAACCTCGCCTCGCTCTGCGTCTTTCCCTTCGCGGCCCGCCCGATGCTGCGCCACATCCTCGGCGTCGACGACTGGGACCGCTTTCTCGACGCCCGACGGCGCGACCTCCCGGAGTTCATCCTCAACGCCCTGCGCCCATGAACCGCCCTCGCCTCCGCCCAGCGGCATGGCGCACCGCGGTGGCCATCGCCTGCATCCCCGTTGCCGGTCAGGCCCAGGACACCCTGCGCCTCGCCGACCTGCAGGCGGCCGCCGTCGCGCGCGACCCACGAGGAGCGCAGGTCAAGCTCATCCGTGACCAGGCCGCGCTCCGTCTCGCCAACATCCGCGGCGAGCGCCTCCCCTCCCTGGGCGTCAACGCGCAGGCCCAGCACCAGTCGGACGTGACCAGCGTCCCGCTGCCCGGCGCGATCATGCCGTTCAAGGACACCTACGACGCCAACGTAGGGTTGCGCCTCCGACTGTTCGATCCCTCGCGCACCCCGCGTCGCGCGGTCGAGGAAGCGCAGGCCACCGAGGCCGAGGCGCGCGTGGGCGCGACGACCTTCGCCCAGCGACTGGCCGTGAACGACGCCTGGTTCATGGCGCGATCCCTCGAGGCGCAGCGACAGGTCGTGGAAGCCGCCCTCACCGACCTCGACGCACAGCTGCGCCTTGCCCGGGAGCGCGTCGGCGCGGGGGCGGCCCTGCCGAGCGACACGGCATTGTTGGTCGCCGAGCGATTGCGTCGCCGGCAATCGCTGGATGAGGTCGACGCCAACCGGGCCACTGCGCTCGCCCTCCTCGCGGACCTCACGGGACGCGCCATCGGCGGCAACATCGTGTTTGCCGAGGCGGACCTCGCGGCGCGCGCTCGCACCGCACGCGACTCGGTCGATGCCATCCGTCAGCGCCCCGAGTACGCCGTCTACCAGGCGTCGCGCCTCGCGACGCAGGCTCGCGAAGACGCGCTGCGGGCGCAGGACAAACCCCGCGTCTCCGCCTTCACGCGCACGGGATACGGGCGCCCGGGGCTCAACATGCTCTCCCGCGCCTTCGATACCTACTGGCTCGCCGGCATCCAGCTCGAGTGGGCGCCCTTTGACTGGGGAACCGCCCGCCGCGAGCGCGAGGCCATCGCCATCCAGCGTGACGTCGTCGCCAGCGAGGAACGCGCCTTTGCCGACCGGCTCCGCCGATCGGTCCTCGCCGACCTGGCCGCCATGGACCGACTCGAGCGCTCACTCGCCGACGACGCCACCATCATTGAGCTGCGAGAGCGCGTGCTCCGCGAGACCCGGATCCGCCACACCGAGGGCGTCGTGACCGTCGCCGAGCTCATCGATCGCGATACCGACCTCCAGGTCGCACGACTCGCACTCGCTACCCATCGCGTGGAGCTGGACCAGGCCCGCGCGCGTTTCCTGACCACCATCGGCCTCGAGGTGCGCTGATGCTGTTTTCCCTTCGTCCGCGACACGCGGCGACGTTGCTCCTGCTTGGGGCGTGTCGCACGGAAGATCTTCCCGACGCCTACGGGAACTTTGAGGCGACCGAGGTCGTGGTGGCCTCCCAGATGAGTGGCCCGGTGACGCGCTTCGCCGTGAGCGAGGGCGCGACGGTGGATCGCGGCACCGTCGTCGCCGTCATCGATACGACGGCCTTTGTCCTGGAACGCCAGCAACTCGCCGCCCAGCGCAGTGCGGTGCTCGCGCGCCGGTCGGAACTCGCCGAACAGTTGCGCGTCCTCGATGTGCAACGCGAGATCGCCGAGCGTGGCTGGCTGCGCATGCAGCGTCTCGTGGCCCAGCAGGCGGCCACCGCCCAACAGCTGGACCAGGCGGAGCGCGACCATCGCACCCTGCTGGCCCAGATCGAGGCGGTCCGCGCCTCGCAGCGGAGCGTCGGGCTGGAGTCCGACGCGGTGGAGGCGCGCGTGACCCAGGCACGGGATCGTGTATCGCGCGCCACGGTGGTCAACCCGCTCACCGGCACGGTCCTCGCCACCTACACACGCGAAGGTGAGGTGGTCGGCGCCGGCCAGCCGCTGTACAAGGTGGCAGCGCTCGATACGCTCGACCTGCGGGCCTGGGTCTCCGGCGCCCAGCTCACATCGGTCACGCTCGGCCAGGTCGTGGACGTCTTCGTGGACCAGGGGGCGGACTCCCTTGTCGCCCTCCGGGGGACGGTGCAATGGATCGCCAGTCGTGGTGAGTTCACCCCCACGCCAGTGCAGACGCGCGATGAACGCACCGACCTCGTGTACGCCATCAAGGTGCGCGTCGCGAATCCCAACGGCCTCCTCAAGATCGGGATGCCGGCCGACATCCGGTTCGCCTCGGTGACGACCGCCGCCAACACCGCCAAATGAGCGTCGCGTCGCCGGTCGTCGTCCACGAGGTGCAGAAGTCGTTTGGGGCGACGCGCGCGCTCGACGGTGTCAGCCTCGAGGTGAACCCGGGCGAGCTGTTCGGCCTCGTGGGGCCGGACGGGGGCGGCAAGACGACCCTCTTCCGCATTCTCACCACCCTCCTCGTCCCCGACGCCGGCCAGGCGACCGTGCTCGGCCTCGATGTCGTGAAGGACCTCTGGGGGATTCGTGCCCGCGTGGGCTACATGCCCGGCCGGTTCTCCCTGTACCCGGACCTGAGCGTCGAGGAGAACCTGCAGTTCTTCGCCTCGGTCTTCGGGACGACGGTCGAGCGCGGCTACGAACTCATCGCCCCGATCTACCGGCAGATCGAGCCGTTCCGCACGCGCCGTGCCGGCGCCCTCTCCGGCGGGATGAAGCAGAAGCTCGCCCTCTCGTGCGCCCTGGTCCACCGCCCGGACCTCCTCCTCCTCGACGAACCAACCACCGGGGTAGACGCCGTCTCGCGTCGCGAGTTCTGGGACCTCCTGCACGACCTGCAGCGCACCGGATTGACCATCGTGGTCTCGACACCCTACATGGATGAAGCAGAGCGCTGCGATCGCATCGCCCTCGTCCAGAAGGGGCGCCTCCTCGCCATCGACCTCCCGGCCCGCATTGGCGATCGCTTTCCGCGGTCGCTCTACGCGCTGCGCGGGACGCCGCGGCACGAACTCATCCTCGCGCTCCGGGCCTTCCCGTTCGCCGCGTCCGTCCAGCCGTTTGGCGACACCGTGCACTACAGCGACACGCGGCCGGACACCGCGCCCGCCACCCTGCACGCCGAGCTCGCGTCCTTCCTCGCCACGCGTGGCGTCGGTGCCCTGGAGCTCACGGCCATCGCGCCGACCATTGAAGACACCTTCATGGAGTTGATGGGGGCCGCCGCATGAGCCTGGCCATCGAGGTCCGCGACCTCACCCGCCGCTTCGGCGACTTCACGGCCGTGGACGCGATCTCCGTGGACGTGCGCGCCGGCGAGGTCTTCGGCTTCCTCGGCGCCAATGGCGC
>JAEUJL010000495.1 GCA_016794835.1 Gemmatimonadota bacterium
GGCCTTCTGCGCCGCGATGACCGCGCTGTCCCCGACGATCCCGCCAAGCATCGAAAGCATCAGCGGGGTCTTGGTGTACGTCGTGAAGCCATAGAACCCCGGCCCCGCGTAGTTCGCGTTCCACATCATCGGCGGCTCGGCCTCGTTGCCCGACGTGCGGCCGTACGATTGCCCGAGCCCGTTGAGGTTCGGCTTCGCCTTCTGGGCGTCGGCCGCGGAGAGGATGTTCATGTACTGGTTGAATCCCTCGTCCATCCACCCGTACCAGGTCTCGTTGTTCGACACGACCATCGGCCACCACTGGTGCGCGGTCTCGTGGTCGGCGGCCCCGATGTTGGAGTTGATCACCATCGGATACTCCATTCCCGCACTCGGCCCGTCCTGCAGCGTGAGTTGGGGGAACTGGTACGGGAACCAGAGCTGTGAGTAGAACTCGAGCGCATGCCGACTCACCGGGCCGGCATTCGCGTACAGGTTCGCACGCCCCGGGAGGTAGACCATGTGGATCGGGACCGCGCCCTTGCCGGGGATCGTCGCCCGCGTGGCCGACCAGACGAACTTGCGCGCGGTGGCCCACGCAAAGTCGTTGACGTTGTCCGCCACCATGTGCCAGGTGAGGCGATCGCCGGCCGCCGTCGCGACGCCCGGACCGACCTCATCCGGGCCAACGATGGTGGTGATCGCATCGGTCGACGTGACGCGCGCGAGTCGCTCGCGGATGGTCGGCGTCAACACCTGCTCCGGGTTCATCAGCGTTCCCGTGCCGCTCACGATCCAGCCGGCCGGCACGTCGATGCGCACGTCGTAGCGCCCGAAGTCGTTGTAGAACTCGCTGGGACCGAGGTACAGCTCGTTGTCCCAGCCGCGCAGGTCGTCATAGACCGCGACGCGCGGGAACCATTGCGTGGGTTGGTACAGCGAGTCGGCCCAGCGCATCGTCATGCGGTGCCCGACACCTGGACCGCCTGGGAGCTTGAACGTCCAGTCGAGGTCGATCGTGGCCTTGCCCCTTGGCGGGATCGGCGACGGAAGCGCGATGCGGGCGTTGGTGACCGTCGCGCCGATGAGCGTCGGCTCGGTGACGGCGGCGTTAGGCCCGCCCGCAGGGGTCAGGCGACCGGCGGTGCCGTTGACCGCCAGCCGCGTGACGACCATCCCCTCGTGGTTCTCGGCAGGGACCCAGGTCGCGGCGCGCGGGTTCTCCCCGCGAAAGTGGTTCCCGGGAAGGCGGAGCCCCACGGTGCGCAGGGTGTCCGGGCTGTCGTTATGCAGGGTGATGGTCTCGGAGCCCGTCAGCCGTGAGGTGCCCACGTCGAGCCGCACGCGGATCGCGTAGTCGGTCTTCAGCTGCCAGTAGTTGCGACCCGGTCGTCCGGTGGAATCGCGCGTGCCGGCGGCGAAGGCGCGCCGGATGGCGTTGGTCATGGGCACGTCACGACGGATCGCACGCTCGGGCCGCGGCGAAGGCTGCGCCAGCAGGACGGAGGCGCAGGCGAGGGTCGTGGGCAGGATCAGGCGGAGTGGGCTCATCGGGCGGCGAGGGTGGAACGGAGCTGGACGAGATGGTGTTCGTTGTGGGCGGCGATCTTCTCGAGTTCCTGCGCGAGCGTGCGGACCCCCGTTTCGCTGTGCACGAATTCGAGACCTCCATCGGCCTGGTAGTGCTCGCCCGCGAACCAGAGCGCCGCAGCGCGCGTGGCGGCGTAGAGGTCGCGGGCCAGGGCCAGCGGATAGCGGTCGTACGGGGTCGCGCGGGCCCAACCGTCCTGGTCAAAGGCCCAGAGGACGCGCCGTCCTTCGCCCACCACCCGACGCACACGCTCGAACAGCACCCCCTCCGCGTCGGCGAGGTGCAGGAGCAGTTCACGGTTGGTCCACTTGCCCGGCGCGTATCGCAGGGCAAGGGCGGCGTCGTCCAGGGCGAAATAGCCCAGGGTCTCATCACGCGTGCGCGCGAGGTCGTCGAGGAGCGACATGGTCGGGAAGGACGCGACAGCAGGGGATCGCGTAGTATATGCGGTCGCATCCCGACGACCCACATCGGGCTTGGGGGGCGCGGGGCGCGGGGCGCGGGTCGCGGGTCGCGCCGGGCAGCACTGTCGGGTGACGTCGGACAGCGGCGGGCGCACGAGAGGTGCCCCGCGGTACCTGACGGGACATCGGCGTGCCGACGAATGGGCGGCTCATGAGGACCGGCCGCGCAAGGTGTCTCCGGTGGCCTGTGGCTGGCGGTGGGAGCTGTTCGCCCTGCGGTTGCATGGCTATCGTTAGGCCATGACACCAGCCGAGTACCGCGAGTGGCTCGTCAGGGCCGCGGAGTGGGGTGCCACGTATCGCGAGGGGCTCCGCGAGCGGCCCGTGCGCCCGGCCGTTCGCCCCGGCGACATTCGCCGGCAGCTCCCCGCCTCGCCGCCAGAAGCGCCGGAGTCCATCGAGGCGCTCTTCGCCGACTTCGAGCAGATCGTCGTGCCGGGGATGACGCATTGGCAGCACCCGCGCTTCTTCGCGTACTTCCCCGCCAACGCCGCACCGGTCTCCGTCATGGCGGAATACCTGGTGACGGCAATGGCGGCCCAGGGGATGTTGTGGCAAACCTCCCCGGCGGCGACCGAGGTCGAGACCGTGGTCCTGGATTGGTTCCGCCAGGCGCTCGGATTGCCGGGGACCTTCACCGGGGTGATCCAGGATACGGCGTCCTCGGCCACGCTCGCGGCCGTGCTGGTCATGCGAGAGCGTGCGCTCGGTTGGGCCGGCAATCGCGACGGACTCGCAGGAGGGGCCGCGGTTCGGGTGTACGCCTCGGACCAGGTCCACTCCTCGATCGACCGTGCGATCTGGGTCTCGGGGATCGGCGAAAAGAACCTCGTGCGGATCCCGACCCACGGCCCGCGTCGCGGGATGGACGTCGCCGCGCTCGACGCCGCCATCCGCCGCGATCTCGACGCCGGGCTCCGCCCAGCCGGTGTCATTGCCTGCGTAGGGGGAACAAGCGCGGGCGCCACCGACGACGTGGCGAGCGTCGCCGAGGTCGCCCACCGCCATGGGCTCTACACGCACGTGGACGCCGCATGGGCCGGGTCAGCGATGATCTGCCCCGAGTTCCGCACCCTGTGGGACGGGATCGACTTCGTCGATTCGCTCGTGCTCAACCCGCACAAGTGGCTTGGGGCCCAGTTCGACTGCAGCACCCACTACGTCCGCGATCCGGCGAGCCTGGTGCGCACCCTCGCCATCCAGCCTGAATACCTGAAGACGCACGGCAAGGGCGACCTGATCAACTACTCCGAGTGGCACGTGCCGCTGGGACGCCGCTTTCGCGCACTCAAGCTCTGGTTCCTCCTGCGCGCGCACGGACTCACGGGCCTCCGGACCATGATCCGCAACCACGTGGCCTGGTCGGCCGCGGCCTGCGAACGACTGCGCGGGACCCCGGGCTTCCAGGTGACCTCGGACCCCGTACTCTCCCTCTGGACGTTTCGGCACGCTCCCGCTGGCATCCCCGACCTGGATGCGCACAACCTCGCCCTCGTGAACGCCATCAATGACGATGGCCGCACCTACCTGACCCAAACCCGCCTCGACGGACAGATCGTGATCCGCTTCCAGGTGGGGCCGTTCGACACCACCGAGTCCGACGTGAAGACCGCCATGGACGTGATCGTGGAGATGGCCGCCCGCATGTAGGCGGTCGCAGGGGGCTCTCGCCCAGCCCAATCCACCGGGACGAGGCGAAAGATCTCTGGTCCTCCACCACGGTCCTTGGTAGCTTCGCGCTACGCCGTCTGCCGTCTGCCGTCTGCCGTCTGCCGTCTGCCGTCTGCCGTCTGCCGTCCGTGCCCTGACCCACCGAACATGCCGACGTCGTCCGTGATCTTCCTCCTGGTCCTGCTGTTCGCCATCAGCATGTTCGCCTACAGCGCACAACGCCTGGTGCGCTACCTGCGCATCGGCACGGGCGGCGACTGGCGATTGAACGACCTCCCGCGGCGGCTCCAGAACTTCCTGAGCATCGGGATCGCGCAGACCAAGATCCTGCGGGACCCGGTCGCCGGGCCGGTGCACGCCTTCGTGTTCTGGGGATTCCTCGTCCTGCAGCTCGGCGCCGTCGAGATCATCATCCAGGGACTCAAGCCGGGCTTCACCTTTGGGGACGTCCTGCCGGCGCCGCTCTACGGCCTCTTCGTCCTCTCGCAGGAAGGCACGGCCGGGGCCGTCCTCCTCGCCGTGGGGTTCCTGCTGTATCGTCGCATCGTGATCAAGCCGCGCCGCCTGCAGGGGGACAACGTGCACAGCGGCGATGCCATCTTCATCCTCAGCCTCATCGCGGGATTGATGGTCACGCTGATCCTCGTGGCCGCCGGTGACCGGATCGTCGCCCCGCATCACCCGATGGCGCTGCAGCCGGTGTCCACCCCCGTGGCACTGGCCCTGGGATGGATGGGGCCCGGGGCCGCGCAGGCCATGCGGGACATGGCGTGGTGGGCGCACGCCCTGCTGATCTTCGCGTTCCTCAACTACCTGCCGTACTCCAAGCATCTCCACGTCATCGTCTCGCTGCCCAACACCTTCCTCTCCAACACGAGCGGGCCGGGCACGGTCGGCGTCATGAAGGCGATGGACCTGGAGCAGGAGACCGAGGTCTTTGGCGCGTCCGACGTGACGCACCTGTCCTGGAAGAGCTTGCTCGATGGCTACGCCTGCACCGAGTGCGGACGCTGCACCTCCGTGTGTCCCGCGAACCTCACCGGCAAGGCGCTCTCGCCGCGGAAGATCGTCATCGACACCCGCCAACGCCTGTGGGAGGTCGCGCCGGCGATCGTCGGGGGCGCGGATGTCTTCGGGCAGCCGATGATCGGGACGGCCTCGGGCGACACCGCGGTGCTCGACCGCAAGCTCCTGGACAACTACATCACCGAGGACGAACTCTGGGCGTGCACGTCGTGCCGCGCCTGCGTGTACGAGTGCCCGGTCTCCATCGACCAGCTCTCGATCATCAACGAGATGCGCCGGAACCTCGTGCTCACGGAGTCCCGGTTCCCCGAGGAGGTCTTGCCCGCGTTCGAGGCAATGGAGCGCAACGGGTCTCCGTGGGCGTTCCAGCCGGCGGAGCGCGCCAAGTGGGCCGAGGGGATGGATATCCCGACGATGGCCGAGCTCTTCGAGCGGGGCGAGCGCCCGGACATCCTGTTCTGGGTGGGCTGCATGGGATCTTTTGACGACCGGGCGAAGAAGACCACGGTCGCCTTTGCGCGCATCCTGCAGGCCGCCGGCATCCGCTTCGGCATCCTCGGCCAGGAGGAGACGTGCAACGGCGACCCGGCGCGCCGCATGGGGAACGAGTACCTGTACCAGATGCTTGCCAAGCAGGCCATCGAGACCCTGGATCGCTACGAGACGACCACCGTCGTCACGTCGTGCCCGCACTGCTTCCACCAGGTCGGCAACGAGTTCCCGCAACTCGGCGGCAACTACGAGGTGATCCACCACTCCACCTACATCGAGCGCCTGCTCGCCGATGGTCGCGTCCCGCTCAAGTCCGACGACGGGCAGCGCCTCGTGATGGCCTACCACGACTCCTGCTACCTGGGACGCTACAACGAGGTCTACGACGCCCCGCGCGAGACGTTGCGCCGCGCCCTGCCGGTCGTGCAGCTGGTCGAGGCCCCGCGTGCCCGCGATCGCGGTCTCTGCTGCGGCGCCGGTGGCGGACGCATGTGGATGGAAGAGCGCGTCGGTGAGCGGATCAACGTGGAGCGCAAGAAGGAACTGCTCGCCACCGGCGCGGAAGCCATCGCCGTGGCGTGCCCCTTCTGCATGACCATGTTGGGCGATGCGGGAAAGAAGCTGGAGTCCACCGTGCCGGTGTACGACATCGCCGAGGTGGTCGCCGACCGGCTGGCATGACCGCGCGGCACCGTGTTGGCCTGCTGCTCCTCCTCGTCGCCTGCGCGCGCGCGGAGCAGCCGGCCAGCGACACGGCCACCATCACCGCGACCGAGCCCGAGATCATCACGGACGCGGATACGCTCGGCCCACAACCGGAACCGCCAGCCTTCCAACTCATCGGAACGGAACCGTTCTGGGGGCTCCGCATCGATGGCGATGGAATGACCTTCACCACGCCCGTGGACACGGCCGGCGAGCGATTCCCGGCCTCGACCCCCGTCATGGTGGGCGACACCCTCCGCTGGAACTCCCTCGACCGCGCGGGACGGATGGTCGAGGCGCTGGTCGTTCCCGCGACCTGCTCCGATGGGATGTCCGACAAGCAGTGGTCACACCGGGCGCAGCTCACGATCGGTCGCGACCGCTATGAGGGCTGCGCCGAGCGGCGCGCGTCGGGTCGTTAGCGCGCGCCTCGCCCGCTGGCGTCCACCGGACGCGATGCCAGCGTCCAGCGCAGGACACGGATCCGGATGGTGTGCCGTTGCTGGTCCAGGACGTGCGGAACGTCCCATCCCTCGTCCACCACGAGCCCGCGCGGCGCCAGGTCGGCGACAAACGACTCGAAGGCGACCCGCCCGGGGTCGGCGATGATCGCCATCCCCTCGGGGGCGAGGGTCGCGGCGAGGGCGTCCGCCACGAGTGGCGCGTAGGGACGCTCGTACAACACGTCGGCAGCGACCACCAGGTCAAAGCGCCCCAGGTCGCCAGGGAGCGCGCGCCAGTCCACCAGGCGCGTGGTGATGGTGGCGCCCGTGTTCGCCTGCACGTTCGCGGCGGTCGTCGCGAGGGCGGCGTCGTAGTAGTCGGTGGCGGTCACCTGGTAGCCGGCGACGGCGAGGGCACAGGCCACGAGCCCGGAGCCACACCCCAGCTCGAGGGCGCGCCGCCCGTCGCCGTGGTGACGCGCGAGGACATCGGCCAGCACGCGCGACGACGGCCAGATGTCTGCCCAGTACGGCAGGCGCTCATCCTCCGCAAACGCCGCCTCGTCGATGAGGGACTCCGCGCTCCGCGGATGCACGAGGCGAAAGGTCCGTTCGCCGGCCGTGATCACGCTTTCCGTCAGGTCGAACACGCGCTTCGGACTAGAGGGCAAAGTGTGACGCCAGCTGCGCCTCTTCCCCGAGGAGGAGGGCAGTCAGGCGTTCACCAGGCGACGACGAGGGTCGATCATCCGGTACCACCAACAGGGCGTTGGCGCGTGACATGGAGGTGAGGATCCCGGATCCCTGCGGACCGGTGAGCCGTGCACCGAGGGCGCCGTCATCGCGGACATGCACGACGGCGCGGAGGAAGTGGGTCAGCCGGGCCCCGATCTGCACCGGCTCCTCGAGGATTACCGGGGTCGGGCGGCGGAACAGGCGGGTGTGGCCCAGCATCCGCCGGATGACCGGGCGGACAAACAGTTCAAAGGTGACCATCGCCGAGACCGGGTTCCCCGGGAGGGCGATCCACGGTGTGCCGTGCAGCGTGCCAAAGCCGATCGGCGCCCCGGGCCGCATGCGCACCTTCCAGAAGTCCAGCGTCGCACCGAGCGAGGCGAGCACGGCCTTCGTGTAGTCGAACTCCCCCACCGAGGCCCCGGCGGACGTGACGATGAGGTCCGCGCCCGTGGTCCGCAGCAACAGGGCACGCAATGCCTCAGGCGTGTCAGCCGCGTTGCCCAGCACGCGCGGCACCCCGCCATTGGCGGCGACGAGCGCGGAGAGCGTGTACGAGTTGGACGAGACGATGCGTCGCCCGGCCAGCACCTCGTGGAACCGGTCGAGGTCGACGAGTTCATCCCCGGAACCGAGGATCGCCACCACCGGCCGGCGATGCACCTCGACGGCCGACATGCCTAACGACGCGAGCACCCCGACCTGGGCCGGGTGGATCGCCGTGCCGGCGGCCAGCACCTCGCTGCCGCCAACAAAGTCCTCGCCCCGCGGACGGATGTTCTTCCCGGAGTCCCGGGCGTCGCGAATCGTCACCTCGGTGGTGCCGCCGTCGGTGTCCTCCACGCGGACCACCGTGTCGGCCCCGTCAGGGAGTGGGGCCCCCGTCATGATGCGGGTGGCTTGCCCCGCCTGCACCTTCACTGTCGGAAAGGCACCGGCAGCCACGCTTTCGAGGACCCGCAGGCGCACGGGGGACGCGGCGCTCGCCCCGAGGATGTCCACGGCGCGGACGGCGTACCCGTCCATCGCCGAGTTGTCCCAGTGCGGAAGGGTGTACCCCGCCACCACCGGGCTCGCGAGCACGCGACCGCACGACTCGAGCAGGGGCACGCGCTCCACCGGCATCGGGGTGACTCCGGCCGTTACGCGCGCGACGGCTTCGGCAACGGTCAACATCAGCGCAGCGTCGCGAGGCGAATCACGATCGCCTCGTGCAGGGCGTCGATCTCGCGCGTGGGCACGGTGAAGTGATTCGCGAGGAGCGAGAAGAGCAGGGGCCGTCCGCTGGCGGTGGTCACGTAGCCGGAGAGCGAGCGTACCATGTTCAGCGTCCCGGTCTTGGCATGCACGTTCCCGGCGGCCGGCGTCCCGCGCATGCGATTCCGCACCGTGCCGTCCACGCCGGCGATCGGGAGCGACCGATGGAAGAGCGCGTAGTGTGGCCCGGTGCGCATGGCGTCGAGCACGCGGATGATCGTCTCCGGGCTGACCACGTCGTAGCGCGACAAGCCGCTGCCGTCGCGCACGATGAATCCATCGGGCCGCGCGCCCCACGCGAGGAGCTGGTCGCGCATCACGCGGGCGCCGCTGTCGGCGGATCCCACCCCGGCCTTCGACCGGCCCAACGTCTTGAGGAGAATCTCCCCGATCTGGTTCTGGGACGGCTTCTCGAATGCCGGGAGGATCTCGGCGAGTGGCGGCGACACCCAGGAGAACAACGCGGTCCCCATCGGCTCACGACCGGCTTGCGGCATGGGGCGCTGCGTGGTGATCGGACCCTCGACGGCAATGCCCCGTTCACGAAGCGCAGTCGCGAAGGCCTCGAGGAAGGTGCGCGGTTGGTCGCGGTGGCTCAGCTCGAGCGTGCTGGAGTCCCCGGCGGCAATCTCCCCACTGACGACGATCAGGGTCGCGTCCGTGGAGTCGTGCTCCACGCGCAGGCGGCGCGCGCGCGGGATCGAGTCCCCGCGTGCCACGGAGCGGGCATCGAGCCGCACCCGCGGGAAGGTGGCGTTGGGCGCCACGCGCACGCGTGGTGCCGTCCCCGGCGCGCTGCCCCACACGCGCACGGTGAGGAATCCCTCGTTCAGGTACAGCTCGTCCACCCCCGCGGAGTACGGGAAGTCGGTGTCATCCCAGGACCAGCCAAAGCCCCATGTCGCATCGGGGAAGGCATCGCCACCTGGGCGAAGTCCCTGCGTGATCCGTCGGATACCTCGCGCCGCGAGCGAGTCCGCCATCGCGCGGAGCGGCGCCATCGCGTCGCGTGCCATCGCGTCACTGATGCTGGGATCCCCGGTGCCAACGACGCGCAGTGCGCCGCGCAGCTCACCGTCCACGACCGGGCCATCGGCGTACACCGTCGTGGAGAACCGGAAGTCGGGCCCGAGTTGGGTGAGGGCGACGGCTCCGGTCAGCAACTTCTGGTTGGAGGCCGGCATGAACAGCTTGCCGGCGTTGAGCGAGAGCAGGGTATCGCCGCGGGCGGGGTCCACCACGAGAACGCCGAGGGACGCGTTCGCGTACTTCGGCTCCCGCACCATCGAGTCGAGCGCGGTGCGGAGTGCCCGGACGTCGCTCGCTGGGGCGGGGGCGCCGCCAGCCGGTGCGCGGCACGCCGCCACCAGGAGCACGGCTGCGGCGGGAGCACAGCGCGCCGCGCGGTGCCAGTTCAGGTCAAGTCGCATCCCCAAAGTTCCGTGCGGCGACCCTGCGGGACAAGGCCGCGACGCATCGACGATCACCCCCGATCAATCAGCGCCGCGGCCACATCCCCGAGGTGCTGCAACCACGCCGTATCCGAAAAACGAATGACTCGGCATGGCGCGTCGAACCCGTCGTCATCGGTCACGATCGCCTGGTACAGCGGGGCCGTGGCGTGTGTCGCGTCAAACAGCGGCGTGGGGTGGGCGGCGACGCGAAAGACCTCGATGCGCGGCAGGTCTGATCCCTTGAATCCCTCGCACAGCACGAGGTCGGCGTCCGCCATGTAGCGCGCGGCGATCTCCCGCGGGCCGAGTTCCTCGTTCCAGCGCATGACCAGGGCGAACTTGTCCGGTGACACCATCGCGACGCGCTCCGCGTGCCCCTCGTGATAGTGCCGATAGGTGTCGGTGGTGGTGGGGTCGATGTTGAAGGTGTGCGACCCGTGCTTGATGGTCATCACGCGGTGTCCCCGCCGGTGCAACTCGGCGGCGAGACGGACCACCGTGGTGGTCTTTCCGCTATGCTTGCGGCCGACGATCGTCAGCAGTGGTGGCATGTCGCTCGGCGAGCTGGAGTTCCTCGGGCGTGTTCACGTTGGAGAAGATGTGCTCGGGGTCGCCGTGTTGCGCCACCTCCTCCGCGGCCATGCGCACGACGCGCACCAGGTCGAGGAACCCGATCACGCGGCGGTCGCCCTCGGCCAGGCGTTGTTCTATGGCGGGGATGCACGCGGGGCCGTACCAGGCGCATAACGGCTCCACGCCCCGTCGCGACCCGCTCTCCGGCAACACGGCATCGGCCCCTTCGCCGGCCGCGCGCAGCTGCCGCGCCAACGACACGGGGACAAATGGCATGTCCCAGGCCACCACCAGCACCGGCGTCGCCGCATGCACGAGTGCGGCGTGGATGCCGCCAAGGCTGCCCTGGTCCACGATCACGTCCCCCACCATGCGGACGCCCGGGAGCCACTCGGCTGCCTCCGCTGCGTTGGCGACGAGGAGCAGGTCATCGCAGCTCGCCCGGA
>JAEUJL010000561.1 GCA_016794835.1 Gemmatimonadota bacterium
GGCGGGCGCGTGTGGGCCACCTGGGGCTCGTGGGACGTGGGCGACTATCACGCGTTCCTCGAGTCGCCGCTGGGCAAGGCCTACGTCAAGGCTGCCCGTTCGATGGTCCGCAAGATCCAGGACGCCACCGCCGAGTCCTCCACCACTTCCTCTGATATTCGCCCATGACCCGCATCTGCCGTGTGCTGGCCCTTGTCATCGCCGTCGCCAGCCCGCTCACCGTCCACGCCCAGCCCACCCTCAACTCGCTGCAGCAGCAGGTGCAGCGTCTCATGGCCGCCCAGCGCAGGGTCGACACCCTGCTGGCCCAGCTCGATGCCCGCGTCCTGGCGCTGGAGGCCGAGGCGGAGAAGGTCGATCCCGAGGACGCCCTCGCCAAGCAGGAGGAGGACAACAAGGAAAAGCTGATGGCCAACCTGGAACGGCGCCTCGCGGCACTCGAGCGCAATCCGTCAGCGGGGAAGGGGCGTGGTGACGCCCCCGCCGGGAGCCGTGTGCGCGCGCCGTTCGTCGTAGAGGACGACGATGGCGACGTGATCATGCGCGTGGTCGGTGGGAAATCGCCGAGGCTCTTCATCGGCAACGAGAAGGGGGGCAACATCGAGTTCGGGACCGGCGCGGCCGGGGGCGGCGTAATGCGCGTGCGTGACGGCGATGGCGATGACCGGATCACGCTGGTCGGCAGCCAGGGACATGGCGAGATCCGGGTCGCCTCCGACAAGCAGACCGCCGTGCTCACCTCGGGCTTGAGCTACTCCAGTGCGGCGCTCCGGCTCATCCAGGGGGACACGCCGACCGCGGTCGTTGGCGCAGGCTCAAACGGCAACGGCCACATGACGCTCTCCAGCGCATCAGGTGAGATCGTGGTCCTCGTCGGTCTCAACACCGATGGCGTGGGGATGGTCAAGGTCGGTCCCGCCCAGCGGACCAGTGGCCTCGGTCCCCAGAGCGTGCTCCTCGGCGCCAAGGCAAGGAAGTAGCATGCGCCTCCATCGACTCACGATCGTGCTCGCGTTCATGGCCTGCGCGCGCACCGAGGAACGCCCGGACCTCGACGAAGTGACCTCGGCGATGGACGTCCTCACCGCTGCCGTCGGCGGTGGGGACGAGCCCGCCCCGGTCGTCACGGGAAAGCCCTGCGAGGAGGTCGAGGGTGCCGTCGCCGAGGCGGCAGCGTTCGCTCGGGCACGCATCCCCCTCGTCGAGGGGCTCACCCTCGCCTCCACCTGGGTGGGCGCGAACCAGGGTGAGGACAGCTGGGACCATGAGTGCCTCCTGCAGGTGACCGAAGTCTCCAGCGCCCGCATCGTGCTGCTGGGCCGCTGTGCGGATCCCACCGATCCCTCCCGCGGTCCTGGGCAAATCCAGGTCTGCCGAGCCGACCTGCGGAGCGGGAATCTCTATCGTACTGGCTACGGCCCAGGGGTCCCCGACCTGGTCGCCGGCAGCACCAAGGACCTGCTCTCCCAGGCAGCGGTCCGCGTCTTGCGCACCGAGGGCGAGACCTCCCTGCGGCACCTGCAGCTGAGTGCCACCTCGTGGACGGAGGGGGCATTGGCCGCTGACCCCGACGCGACCATTAACATGGAGGAAGACCTGACCGGCACCTTGAAGCGGAGCGGCACGGGCACCCTTTCCCTCGCCGTCAACGATACCGTCGTGGCACTTCCCGTCATCCATGCCACGGCAACGCTCCGCGGCATCGGCGACCAGGGGCGCGCGGTCGAGCAGCGCTTCACCATCCTCGACGACTC
>JAEUJL010000571.1 GCA_016794835.1 Gemmatimonadota bacterium
GGTCAACGTCTCCTGCCTGAGCGGGAGCCCGCACGTGGGGACGCACGCCGATGCCCCGCTGCACGTGCGCGATGGGGCGCCGGCGTCCGAGTGGTTGCCCACCGAGGCCTTTCGCGGCGAGGCGTTCGTCGTCGATGTGCGCGGGCGCACCGGGGCCATCGAGGTGGAACAGCTGGCGCTGCCGCCCGGCCCGATCCCACGGCTGCTCCTGCAGACGGGGGCCACCATTGCCACGGGCACCTTTCCGGACCACTGGCCCTCGCTCTCCACGCGCTGCATTGGCGCGTTGGCGGAACGCGGGCTCCAGCTCCTCGGTGTGGATTGCCCCTCGGTGGACGACCGGGAGAGCAAGTCGCTGGAGAACCACCACGCGCTGTTTGGCGCCGGGGCGTGCGTGCTGGAGAACCTCGACCTGCGTGGCGTCCCCGCGGGGCCGGGGGAGCTGCTGGCCCTGCCGATGCGCCTG
This sequence comes from Gemmatimonadota bacterium, assembly GCA_016794835.1. GTDB lineage: Bacteria > Gemmatimonadota > Gemmatimonadetes > Gemmatimonadales > Gemmatimonadaceae > RBC101. The sequence continues at coordinate 467 of JAEUJL010000571.1, forward strand.
CGCGGCCTCGACGCGGCACCGGTGCGCGCGCTCTTTCGCCCCAGGGCATGACGACGGCGATCCTCGCGCGCGGGCTGGTCCGCGACTTCAAAACCGTGCGTGCGCTGGATCATGTCGACCTCGAGGTCCCGGCGGGAATCGTCTTCGGCTTCCTCGGCCCGAATGGCGCCGGCAAGACCACGCTGATCCGCGTGCTGCTCGGCCTGGTGACACCGAACGCGGGGGAGACCCGCGTGTTCGGCGTCGACCCGACGCGCGATGGGGCCGCCGTGCGTGCCCGCACCGGGGCCCTGCTCGAGCACCACGGCCTGTATGAACGCCTCACGGCCGAGCAGAACCTGGCGTTCCACGCGCGGGCCTGGCGCATCCCCCGCCCCGAGGCGGTCGCGCGCATCGCCGAGCTGCTGCGCGGGCTTGGGCTCTGGGAGCGGCGCGGGGAGCGCGTCGGCACCTGGAGTCGCGGGATGAAGCAGAAGCTGGCGGTCGCGCGGGCCGTGCTGCACCGCCCGCCGCTCGTCTTCCTGGACGAACCGACGGCCGGGCTCGATCCCGTGGCCAGCGCGACGCTGCGCGACGACATCGAGCGCCTCGCGCGCGACGAGGGGGTCACCGTCTTCCTCACGACTCACAACCTCCAGGAAGCCGAGCGGCTGTGCGCGTCGGTGGGGGTGATCCGCCGGGGGACGCTGCTGGCGGTCGGGAGCCCGGCCGACCTGCGGGCGCAACGTTCGACCAGCGTGGTCCGCGTGCAGGCGCGCAGCTGGCCGCCGGAGGTGCGCGCGGCGTTAGGCACCCACCCGGCCGTCCGCGCGGTGGCCGACGACGCCGGCACCCTGCGGCTCACCCTGCACCACCCCGACGCGACCCCGGAGCTGGTGCGGTGGCTGGTGGGTCATGGGCTGGACCTCGAGGCCGTGACCCCGGAGCGCGCCTCGTTCGAGCAGGCCTTCCTGGACCTCGTTCGCGATGCCGACGGAGCGCGGGCACCATGATCACCGACCTGTGGACCGTCATCCGCAAGGAGTGGATCGAGATCCTCGACCAGTTCTCCCGCTTCAAGCGCGGTGGGTGGTCGGTGCTCCTCGTGATCCTCTTCCTCGGCGTGTTTGTCCCGCTGCAGATCGGCCCCGAGTGGGCCGTCACCCCGGCGATGTTCTTCTACTGGCCATTCCTGACGGCCAGCATGACCTCGACCATCGTGACGGACTCCGTCGCGGGGGAGCGTGAGCGGCACACCCTGGAGACGCTGCTGGCCTCGCGCCTGCCAGACGCGGCGATCCTGCTCGGCAAGGTCATTGCCGCGGTGCTGTATGGCTACGCCTTTGCCCTGACCAACCTCGCGATCGGGATGATCACGGTCACGGTGCGCTTTGGGGAGGCGGCGGTGTACATGTCGTGGACCCGGTTCGCCGTGCTGCTTTCCCTGATTGGCGGCTCGGCGCTGCTCGTCTCCGGGCTGGGGCTCGCGGTCTCCCTCCGGACGGCGACCGTGCGCCAGGCCCAGCAGCTGTTCGGGGTCTTCCTGCTGGGGGCCACCATGCTCCCGCTGGCGGCGCTGGCCGCCCTCGGGGAGACCCGCCAGGCTGCGATCGTCGCCTGGGCGCAGCAGGCCGGCATCGAGGCCATTGGCGCCTGGGCTTCCGTCATCATGACCGGGGTGGGCGCCGTGCTGACCGGTTGGGCGGTGCTCCGCTTTGGCCGGGGGACCCGGGTCCTCGAGGACTGAGGTCGAGCGCTACCACGCGGCGCCGTGACACCGCATTTTCCCCAGATGCCTGCCCCGATCTACCTCGACCACGCCGCGACCACCCCGGTGCGGCCGGAAGTCCTGGACGCCATGCTCCCGTACTTCGGGCCGCGCTTTGGGAACCCGAGCAGCGTGCACCGTTGGGGCCGCGAAGCCCGGGCGGCCCTGGATGAGGCGCGGGAGCGCGTGGCGCATGCCCTGGGGGCACAGCCGGACGAGCTCTGTTTCACCTCGGGAGGCACCGAGGGCGACAACCTGGCCGTGCTCGGGAGTTGGCGCGCCCTGCGCGACGTTCGGCCCGCGCTCGTCACCACCCCCATCGAGCACAAGGCCGTCCTTGCCGCCGTGCACCAGGCGGCGAAGGAAGGGGGCGAAGAGCGGATCGTCGCCGTGGACCCGGCGGGGCGAGTGGATGAGGCAGCCTACCGCGCGCTGGTTGACGCCCGTGTCGCGTGCGTGAGCGTGATGTGGATCAACAACGAGGTCGGCGTGGTGCAGGACATCCCGGCCCTCGCCGCGACCGCGAAGGCGCACGGTGCCCTGGTGCACACCGACGCGGTGCAGGCGCTGGGCAAGGTCGACATCGACCTGCGCACCCTCCCCGTCGATTACCTGACGGTCTCGGGTCACAAGATCGGTGCGCCCAAGGGGATTGGCGCGATGTACATCCGGCGTGGGACGCCACTCGAGCCCCTGATGCATGGCGGCTCCCAGGATCGCGGACGTCGCCCGGGGACCGAGAATGTGGCGATGACCATCGGCTTCGCGCGCGCCGTGGAGCTGACCCTCGCCGAGAAGGCGGCGGAGTGTGCGCGGTTGCAGGCGATGCGCGACGAGCTGGAGCAGGCGCTCCTCGCGCGCATCCCGGATGCGGTCATCCACGGGCGCGGGGCGCCGCGTGCTCCACACATCCTGAACATCTCGGTGCCGGGCACCGACTCCGAGTCGCTCCTCATGGCGCTGGACCTCAAGGGAGTGGCCTGCTCCGCGGGCTCCGCATGCCAGAGCGGGAGCATCACGCCATCGCACGTGTTGTCGGCGATGGGGGTCCCGACCGCCCTCGCAGTCGCGGCCATCCGCATGTCCCTGGGCGCGCTCTCCACGGAAGAGGACGTGCGGCGCGTGGCGGAGCTGTTCCCCGCCCTCATCGGCAAGGCGCGTCGCCTCGCGGGCGTGACCTGATCATGCGCCCGCGCGTGCTCGTGGCGATGTCTGGTGGCGTGGACTCGTCCGTGGCCGCGGCCCTCCTCGTGCGCGCCGGGTACGACGTCGTGGGGGCGACCATGAAGCTGTTCTGCCATGGGGACGACCTCCCCGACCGGCCCTGCTGCTCCCTGGACTCGGTCAACGACGCCCGGCGCGTCTGCGAACAGCTGGGCGTCCCCCACTACGTGCTGAACCTCGAGGACGCCTTCGGCCACGACGTGGTCGACAACTTCGTCGCCGAGTACGTGGCCGGCCGCACGCCGATCCCCTGCGTGCGGTGCAACACTTTCACGAAGTTCCGCGACCTCCTGCGCAAGGCCGACGCGATCGACGCGGCGTACATCGCAACGGGGCACTACGCGCGCATCGTGGACGGCGCCCTGCACCGCGGCCTCGACCCGGACAAGGACCAGACCTACTTCCTCTGGGGCATCGACCAGCGGGTGCTCGCCCGGATGCTGCTCCCCGTTGGGGACCGGACGAAGGCCGAGACGCGTCAGGTCGCCCGCGACCTCGGGTTGCAGGTGATCGCCGACAAGGTCGAGAGCCAGGACATCTGCTTCGTGCCCGATGGCGACCACGCGAAGGTCATCGCGGCGCGGCTGGGTCCGGAGACCCCCGCGCTCCAGCCCGGCCCCGTGGTCACGGTGGACGGACGGGTCGTGGGCGAACACCTGGGCTACGCGCGCTACACGATCGGGCAGCGCCGGGGACTCCCCGGTGGGTTCCTGCAGCCGATGTTTGTGGTCGCCATCCGGCCTGCGACGCGTGAGGTGGTCATTGGTCCTCGCGACGCGCTCCTCGGGAATGGGGTGATCGCCGGGGCGATGAACTGGCTCGGGGCGCCCGCGAAGGTCGGGGATCGCGTCCAGCTGCGGGTGCGCCATCGCGCGCCGCTCGCGGCGGCCGAGGTGGTGCGCATGGAGGGGGACGTCATCGAACTTGCGCTCGACGAACCCGTGGCCGCGATCACCCCCGGTCAGTCGCTCGTGCTCTACGACGGGGACCGGGTGATCGGCGGGGGGCTCATCGAGCGCGCCGCCGGAGCGCGTCGCCCACTGGCACTGCTCGCCGGCTAGGCGCGCAACCCTCGTCCAAGCGAGGGTGTCACACGCGACCGTTCCCGTTCCCGTGCGACGACTCCTCTTCGGCCTCCTTGCGCTCGTCGGCTGTGCCCCGGCGACCCCCGCATCCAGTTGCGTCGTGGCTTCGACCCGCGACTCCCTCACCGTCGTGCTCTCGCGTGCACACGCGCGCAATCCGGTGCCCGGGATCTCCGGGGCGATGTATGCCCCGTCCCGATGGCCGGAGCCGGTGGCCGCGGCCGTGGGATTTGCCGACCGCGAAGCGCAGCGCCCCATGACGACGTCCGACCGGCTGCTCGCCGGGAGCGTCGGCAAGACCATGTGGGCGGCGATGGCCCTGCGGCTCGCCGCGCGCGGCGCGCTGGACCTGGATGCACCGATCGAGCCCTTCCTGCGCGTCCCGCGCGCGTCAACGATCACGCCGCGGATGTTGCTGCGGCACACGACCGGATACCCGGAGTACGATGCCCCCTTCATGGAGGCGCTGATCCGCGATCCCCTCCGTGCGCGCGGGCCCGACGACTGGTTTGGCGTCCTGGAGCGCGCGACGCTCTCGGATACGGGGAAGGTGCGGTACAGTGACCTGAACTACGTGGTCCTCGCCGCGGTGCTGGACCAGGTGATCCGGGCCGATGCCTACCAGTGGATTGCCGACACGTTGTTCCGCGCGGCCGGGTTGACCGCGAGCACCGGCGCCCGTGCCCCGCAGGTCGACGGCCTCGCGGTGGGCTACGACGGTCCGCGCGGGCTCTTTGGGCAGGCGCGGCTCATGCACGACGGCCGACTGGTGTACAACCCGCAATTCGAGTGGGGCGGCGGCGGGTTCGTCTCGACCCCCTCCGACCTCGCGCGCTGGTTCGCCGGCTGGCGGCTTGGCGTGTTGTTCCCGGACAGCTTGTGGCCCGCGATCATCGCTCGCCCCAGCGGCCTCCCAGACAGCGTGACCACCTGGAAGGGGCTCGGGGTTGATGTCGTTTCGCGTGGGGACCGGGTGGACGTGTACCACACGGGCTACATCCCCGGTTACCTCAGCTTCGTGCGATGGTTCGAGCCGGAGGGCGTCGCCATCGCCGTGCAGGTCAACTCGAGCGACGACGCCCAGCTCCCGCAGGACCCCATGGAGTGGCTGGACGAACTCGCGGCGGC
>JAEUJL010000593.1 GCA_016794835.1 Gemmatimonadota bacterium
CCTTGCCCGCGACCGCCGAACCGACGATGCTCCGGATAGAAGGCGGTGGGATGCACCTCGGGCCTGCGGGACCCAGCGCAGGTGGCGACCCTCCGTCCGGCAGGTACTCCGCCCCGGCACGGGGGCGTTGACCGAGGTTCCCCGGAGAGAGGTGAGATGGCACACGGGCAAGACGATGGCTTGACGCACAGCGGGCGGTTGGGCGGTGGGCTCTTCAGCGACCTGGCGCGTCGGCGCCCCTTCTATCTGGATGACTTCCGCGCGGGCCTGCACTCCAAGGTGCTGGGGTCCACGCTCTTCCTGTTCTTTGCCTGCCTCGCCAACGCGATCGCCTTTGGCGGCCTCTCGGGGGCGGTGACCGGCGGCAATATCGGCACCACCGAGATGATCATCGCCACGGCGGCGGGTGGGATCCTGTTCGCCCTGTTCAGCGGGCAACCGTTGACCATCCTCGGCGGTACCGGACCCATCGTGATCTTCACGGGGCTGCTGTATGTCACTTGTGAGCAGCTCGGGCTCCCGTTCCTGGCAGTCTACGCGTGGACGGGCATCTGGTCGGGCATTCTTCTGATCGTTTGTTCCGTCACCGATGCCAGCGTCCTGATGCGGCACTTCACGCGCTTCACCGACGAGATCTTTGCCGGCCTGATCGCCGTGATCTTCATCGTGGAGGCGGTCAGCTCGATGGCGCGTCCGTTCGGGACCGACCCGCGCGACCTGACGGCGGCCTTCCTGGGGGTCGTGTTGAGCCTCGGGACCTACACGCTGGCGCGTTCGTTCAAGGGTGCCGCCCGCGGTACCTACCTGAACGCGACCGCGCGCAACTTCCTCTCGGACTTCGGGCCCAGCCTGGCGATCGCCGTCATGACGTGGGTCGCGATCTCGTTCCCCGAGGTGAAGCTGCCGGTGCCGGCGGTACCTGACACGTTCGGCACGACCACCGGCCGCCCTTGGCGCGTGGACCTGGGGTCCCTGCCGACGTGGGCCATCTTTGCCACGCTCGGTCCCGCCGTGATGGCGACGATCCTCCTCTTCCTCGACCAGAACATCACCACGCGGCTCGTCAACGCCCCGGGGAACAAACTGCGCAAGGGTGCGGGCTTCCACCTCGACCTGCTGGTGGTTGGCGTGATCGTCGCCGTCGGGTCGGTCTTTGCGCTCCCCTGGATCGTCGCCGCCACGGTCCACTCGTTGAACCACGTGCGCAGCCTCGCGACCACGGACGTGGTGGATGTCGGCGGCACGCAGCGCGAGGTCATCCGCAGCGTCCGGGAGAACCGGGTGTCCGGCCTGATGATCCACGTCCTGATCGCCGGCTCCATCCTCATCCTGCCCCTGATCCAGGTGATCCCGATGGCCGTGTTGTTCGGCCTCTTCCTGTTCATGGGATTCAACACGCTGGGCGGCAACCAGTTCTGGGAGCGCTTCCTCCTGTGGTTCACCGATCCGCGGCTGTATCCGACCACCCACGCCGTGCGACGGGTCGCGCGCGCCAAGCTCCATCGCTTCACCCTCATCCAGGTGCTCGGGCTCGGCGCGCTCTGGATGCTCAAGGCCAGTCGCATCGGGATCCTCTTTCCCGTGTTGATCGCCGCCCTCGTTCCCCTGCGTCTCAGCTTGCGTCGCTGGTATACCGACGAGGAACTCGCCGCGCTTGACCCACATGAGGAACTCGAGGGCGAAACGGAACACATGGCTGGGGGCGACGTGCATTCGTGACGTCGACCACAACGTCGCCGGTCGAGCTACCTGGTCCCCAGGAGGGGATGTCGACATGTCCCTGAATACGATCCTGCTTCCTCACGACGGTTCCGCCCTCTCGGGGTCGGTGGCCGCCTCGCTGGCCCCCTTCATCCTGGGCGCAGCGTCGCCGGTGCAGGTCGTGCTGCTGCATGTCGCCGACGTCGATGCTGGCGAGCCCGTCGACCTGGACGCCACGGAGGGGTACCTCTCAGGACTCGGCGCCCGGGTCACTCGCGAGTACCGCACCGGACCGGACGCGGCAGCGACCATCCTCTCGGTGGCCGGCGAGCTCAGCGTTGACCTGGTGGCGATGTCCACGCACGGGCGCAGCGGCCTCAGCCGATGGGTCCGGGGCAGCGTCGCGGAACGGGTGCTGCGCGCCTGCCCGGTTCCGCTCTGGCTCAGCAATCCGCGTAGCGCGCCGACGCGGAGCGTGCGTTCCGTGCTGATCCCGATGGATGGCTCGGAGTGCGCGAATGGCGTCCTGGGTCCGCTGGTCCCGCTGCTCACCGCCCTCGGCGCGGAGGTCACGCTGTTGTACGTGGACTATGCAGGGACGACCGATACACCGGGCATGGCCGCGGTCCGGCGCGTTGCGCGGGAAGCCGACGTGCGGGGCTGGCTCGCCGTACCGATGGAACGCCTGCAACGTGCAGGCATCGCGACCGCCGTGAAGGTGGTCCATGGGGCTCCTGCCGAGGAGATCCTCAGGGCCACCGAGTCCGGCGCGTTCGACCTGCTCGCCATGGCGACCCATGGGCGCTCCGGACCGGGGCGCTGGGTGCTGGGGTCGACGGCGGAGAAAGTCCTGGCGCATTCGGCGATTTGTACCTTCGTGGTTCGCGCGCGCTCATGACGGGGTTGTCGCGGGCGCACGACCCGTGGAGGCGCTGGCTCAGGAACTCCGCGGCTTGGCGCGCCGCGTGGGTTCGGCCTCGAGCGGATTGTCCGGCCAGTAGTGCCGGGGATAGCGCCCCTTCATCTCCTTCTGGACGTCGCGGTAGGACGATCGCCAGAACCCGGCCAGGTCGCGGGTGACCTGCAGCGGGCGATGCGCGGGGGACAACAGGTGGAGGACCACCGTCACGCGTCCCTCGAGCACCCGCGGCCCATCCGAAAGCCCAAACATCTCCTGCAGCCGTACGCGCAGCACCGGGGCGGCCGGGTCGGCATAGTCGATCGGGAGGCGCGAGCCGGTGGGCGCCTCGTAGTGCGTGGGGACGAGGGCCTCAAGCCGGCTGCGTTGCGACCAGTCGAGGCGGTTGAGCAACAGGGCGCCAAGGTCGACCTGGGCGAGTTGCGCCGCGCTGCGTACCCCGTCGAGGTGCGGCAGGAGCCATCCATCGACGTCGGCGAGGAGCGCGGCATCGCTCACGTCGGGCCACTCCGGCAAGTGATGGTGCACGCAGGCGAGGCGCTGCCGCACGGCCACGGCGCTGTCGCTCCACGTCAGCGCGCCTAACGACGAGTCCACCAGGTGGGCGCGCAGGGCCGCGAGCACCAGCGCGGGATCCGGCCTTGGTGCCACTGCCTCGTGCAGGACGAGGGCGCCGAGCGTCTCGCGACGCGTGCCGCGCACGGCCTGCGCCGTCGCGTCCCACGCGACCGCGTCCTCCACGGTGACCTGTGCGGTGAAGTCGGCGCGCACGTCGTCCAGGGTGAGCGGTGCGGCGAGGTAGACGCCGGCCTCGGGGACGCGTCCGTCCGTCTCCGCCACCACGAGCCACGGCTCACGGGCCAGCGCTGGCGAGTCGCGAAAGACCACCCCCCCACCGCTGCGCAGCAGGTAGCGGGAGCTGTCGCCGCGTCGCTGGGCCACGCGATCGGGGAAGGCGAGTGCCACCAGTCGCCCGACGCCGGTGTCGTCGGTCCAGTCGACATCGCGGCGGAGGTCCAGCTGGCGCCGCCAGGCGCGGGCCGCCTCGGCGACGGCACGCACGGTGTCCCGGCGGACCCGCATCTCCCCGGCGTGGTCGGGGAGCCGATCACCGCGGCGCGCGGCACGAACCAGCTCAACACGAAGGCGCAGGTCGGCGTCGTGTGCCGGCCCGTCGCCCTGGAGGATGTCGCGCTCCTCCAGCAATGCGGCGAGGTCGCAGGCCAGGGCCGTGGCCTCCGGGGTCACGGCCCGGCGCAACATGTGGGCGATGCGCGGGTGGGTGCCTAACGTGGACAGCTCGCGGCCGTGCGGGGTGACCCGTCCGTTGGCGTCCAGCGCGTCCAGTTGCTGCAGCAGGACGCGGGCGCGGGCGAGGGTGGCCGGCGGCGGTGGGGTGAGCCAGGCGAGGTCGGTGACGTCGACACCGGCCACCGCGAGCTCCAGTGCGAGCGGAGCGAGGTCGGCCTCGGCGATCTCGGGAGCGGCGGCGGCCAGGAGACCGGCGTGGTCTCCTTCATCCCACAGGCGCCAGGCGACACCAGGGGCCTGTCGCCCGGCGCGCCCGGCGCGCTGGTCCGCGGATGCCCGCGAGACGCGCACCGTCTCCAGGCGCGTCATGCCGGTTCGTGGCGAGAAGCGCGGCACTCGCGAGACGCCACTGTCGACGACGATGCGCACCCCATCAATCGTCAGGCTCGACTCGGCGATGCTGGTCGCGAGGATCACCTTGCGTCGACCTGCTGGCGATGGTTGGAGCGCGCGATCCTGCTCGGCGAAGGAGAGGCTCCCCCACAGCGGATGCACCTCCGCCGCGACCTGGTCGTCGGCCAGGCGCTGCTGCACCCGGGCGATCTCGGCCTGCCCGGGGAGGAAGGCCAGGACGTCGCCCTCGGGGGTCTCGCGGAGCGCGCGCTGGATCAGTGCCACGACCGATCCCTCGAGGCGTTGGTGTGCGTCACGCGGCGCGGCATAACGAACGTCCACGGGCCAGCTGCGCCCCTCGCTGGTGATGACCGGGGCATGCCCCAGCAGCCGGGCGACCGGTTCCGCCGCGAGGGTCGCCGACATCACGAGCAGTCGCAGCTCGTCACGCACCAACCGTTGCGTGTGGAGCGCGAGCGCCAGTCCAACGTCGGCGTGCAGGGAGCGCTCGTGAAACTCGTCGAAGATGAGGCAGCCGACGCCGTCGAGGGTCGGGTCGCTGGCGATCATCCGCGTCAGCACCCCCTCGGTGACCACCTCGATGCGGGTGCGCGCGGAGACCTGCGTGTCGCGCCGCATCCGGTAGCCGACCGTCTCGCCCACGCGCTCACCGAGGAGCGCGGCCATGCGGTGGGCGGCGTTCCGGGTGGCGAGCCGCCGGGGCTCCAGCATCACGATGCGCTGGGCCCCGAGCCAGGGGGCGTCGCGCAGGGCGAGCGGGACCATGGTGGTCTTGCCCGCTCCCGGGGGTGCCACGAGGACCGCATTGGGACCCTTCCCGAGCGCGTCGCGGAGCGCCGGAAGGACGCCGGAGATGGGCAGGGAGAGGGAGGGGTTCGCCATGGGCAGGGCGGAACGATAGCCGAGCTGCCGCCGTACGGTGGGGCCGGGTGGGATCACCCCCCCTTTCAGCGCGGCCCGTTGACCTCCACAATCGATGACATGAAATCCTCGCGATTCCTCCTGCTCGCGCTGGCCGCGGCCTGCGCCACGCCCGCTCCCCCAGGTGCCGCGGACGATGCCGCGGCGACCCGGGTACTCGCCGGCCTGCGTCCGGCCATCGTCGTCAAGGGCGCCCCGCCGGTCACCTTTGGTCTCGCCGAGCGCATGGCGAAGTACAAGGTGCCTGGGGTATCGGTCGCCGTGGTGAACGGCGGAAAGCTGGTCTGGTCGCGCGGCTTTGGCGTGAAGACCGCTGGTGGCACGGACTCGGTCACGGCGATGACGCTCTTCCAGGCGGCATCCATCAGCAAGCCGGTGGCGGCGTCGGTGCTGCTGCGCCTCGTGGATGAGGGGAAGCTCGACCTCGACCGGCCGGTGAACGAATACCTGACGAGCTGGAAGTTGCCGGAGAATGCGTTCACGGCGACCGAGCAGGTGACGCTGCGGCGCCTCGCGTCCCATGCCGCCGGGACCACCGTGCATGGGTTCCCCGGCTATGCGGAAGGGGCCGACGTGCCGACGGTGCCGCAGATCCTGGATGGCACCAAACCCGCGAATACAGTGGCGGTGCGCGTGGACACGACGCCGGGCGCCCGCTGGCGGTATTCCGGTGGCGGGATCACCATCGAGCAGCTCGCGATGACCGACGTCACCGGCGAGGCCTTTCCGGAACTGGCGCGACGGCTGGTGCTGGCACCCGCCGGGATGACGCGCAGCACCTATGCGCAGCCGCTGCCGGACGACCGTCGCGCGGAGGCCGCTTCCGGCCATCGCAACGATGGGACGATGGTGACCGGCCGCTGGCACACCTACCCCGAGATGGCTGCTGCGGGTCTTTGGACCACGCCGACCGAGCTCGTGCAGTGGGCGATGGCGATCACGGCGGCGCGCGCCGGCACCTCGACCACCGTCCTGTCGCAGAAGATGGCAACCGAGATGTTGACCATGCAGAAGGAGCCCTCCGGCCTTGGCCCGATGCTGGAGAAGTCCGGGCGTGCCTTCCGCTTCCAGCATGGCGGGGCGAACGAGGGGTATCGCGCCCAGCTGATCTACTTCCCCGAGACGGGGCAGGGGGCCGCGGTCATGACCAACAGCGATGCCGGGTCCTCGGTCGCGGCCGAGTTGCTGTATGCGATCGCCGCGGAATACCAGTGGCCCGAGTATGGCCCGCGCGAGATCGAGCCGCTCCCGATGGACAGCGCACTCGTGAGCCAGCTCGTGGGTGAGTACCCGGTCCCGAAGGAGGTGACGGGCACGCCGGCCCCGGTGGTCAAGACCATCACGATGGAAGGGGGCAAGCTGATGACCGAGGTCCCGGGGTTCATCCCGAAGTCGGAGTTCCTGCTGCTGTCTGGTGACCGCCTGATCGCCCCGGACGCGTCGTATGAAGTGACGATCGTGCGGGACAAGGCCGGCAAGGTGAGCGGGATCGATATCGGGCCCGCGGTGCTGAAGCGAAAGTAGGGGCGCGGGAGTCGCGACGTCGTGCCGGAACTTCCCGACATCATCGCGTACGTCGAGGGGCTCGAGCGATTCGTGGTGGGGCATGAACTGCGTGCGCTCACCATGTCGAGCCCCTTCCTGGTGCGCTCCGTGGACCCGCCAATTGCCGACCTGGTGGGGCGTCCGGTGGTGGGGGTGTCACGGATCGGGAAGCGACTCGTGCTCTCCTTCCAGGACGACCTGCACCTGGTCATCCACCTGATGATCGCCGGTCGCCTGCGCTGGCGCGCTCCCGGCAAGAAGGGCTTGGGCAAGCCGCTCGCGACCCTCGGCTTTGACCACGGGACCCTGCTCTTCACGGAAGCGGGGACCAAGCGGCGTGCGTCGTTCACCGTGGTGCGCGGGGCGGGGGCGGCGGCCGCCATCCATCGCGGGGGGATCGAGCCGCTGCTGTGTTCAGCGGCGGAGTTCGTCCAGCAGCTGCGACGCGAGAACCACACCCTCAAGCGGTCGCTCACCGATCCGCGCCTGTTCAGTGGGATCGGCAATGCGTACTCGGACGAGATCCTGCACCATGCCCGCCTGTCCCCGTTGCAGACCACGGCGCGACTGACGGACGAGCAGGCCGTGCGCCTGCACAGCTCAACGGTGGCGGTACTCACGCTCTGGATCGAGCGGCTGCGCGACGAGGTGGGTGCGGGGTTCCCGGAGACCGTGACGGCCTTTCGGCCGGAGATGAAGGCCCATGGGCGGTACGGCGAGCCGTGCCCGGATTGCGGGACGCCGATCCAGCGGATTCGCTATGCGGACAACGAGACGAACTATTGTGCGCGGTGCCAGACCGAGGGGCGGCTGCTGGCGGATCGCTCGCTGTCCCGCCTGCTCAAGGGGGACTGGCC
>JAEUJL010000618.1 GCA_016794835.1 Gemmatimonadota bacterium
GAGTCGCCCACCATTGCGGACGAACTCCAGCGCTTGCTGGCGCGCGAGGGCACCCTCGACCGGCGCGGCTTTCTCGACACGCCGACCTCGCTGGACTCGCTGGTCGGGAAGATGCTGGACGGAACCGCCACCGCGCTCCAACGCTCGGAGCTGGAGCGCGCGCTGGCCCCGGGATACGAGCTGCAGGCCGAGGTGGGCCGCGGGGGGATGGCGACGGTCTTTCGGGCCCGCGACACGCGGCACGGGCGCGACGTGGCGATCAAGGTCATCCGGCCGGACGCGGCGTCGGTGCTCGGGGCCGAGCGCTTCCTGGCGGAGATCCGGCTCACGGCGAACCTGACGCACCCGAACATCCTGCCCTTGCTGGATTCCGGGCAGGCGGGTGGGACGCTGTTCTACGTGATGCCGTTCATCGAGGGCGAGACGCTGCGCGCGCGGATGCGCCGGGAGGGGGCGCTGCCGGTGGATGATGTGCGCCGCGTGTTGCGCTCGGTGCTGGAGGCGCTGGCACACGCGCACGAGAAGGGGTTGGTGCACCGCGACATCAAGCCGGACAACGTGTTGCTGGCGGGGCGGCAGGCGTGGGTGGCGGATTTCGGGATCGCCAAGGCGGTGGCGAGCTCGGGGACGAGTGCGCACGCCGCGACCAGCGTGGGCGTGGCGTTAGGCAGTCCCGGGTACATGGCACCCGAGCAGATCGAGGGGTCGGCCGCGATCGATGCGCGCACGGACCTCTACGCGGTGGGGGCGATGGCGTGGGAGATGCTGGCCGGGCGTCCGGTGTTCACGGGCGAGTCGATGCAGCAGCTGTTCATGAAGCACCTGACGGCGGTGGCTGAAGACCTGCGGACGGTGCGGCCCGAGGTCCCACCTCCGCTCGCGGATGCGGTGATGCGGTGCCTCGCGAAGGCGCCGGGCGAGCGCTGGGCGAGTGCCGCCTCTCTGCTCGACGCCCTCGAGGAATCGGGTGGCGTTGCGACACCCTTGCCAGTCAACCGGGGGACGGCGGTTATCCCGGGGTGGTCGCGACGCGCGATCGTCGGCGTGGTCGCCGTCGTGTCGGCCGTTGCGTGGTATATCGCGAGCGCCGGGCCGACCTTTGCGCCGGGCAAGCCGGAGCGACTCACCACCAGTGGGAGCGCGTTCCTGCCTCGGAGCTCGCCGGACGGCAAGCGATTCGTGTTTCGCAGCGGGGAGCAACCACAGCAGGTGATGGTGCAGTCGATCGACAGCACGACCGGGCGTTCCCTCGGGAGTTTCCCGCCGGGCGCTCCGACCTGGCTGGATGACAGCACAATCGTGCTCGTGTCGTTGCCGGCGCCGGGCCGACCGGACGCACCACCCCCACAACACACTGTCCTCGACCTGGCGACCGGCACGCGCCTCGAGGTGGCATGGCTGTCCGGTCCCGGGCGCCTGCTGCGACCCGTGAGCGGCCGCACCATCCTCGTGCGCTCCCGGCCCGGGGATACACTGATGACTTTGCTGGCCGGGGATAGACGGGGCCCGCGTGACAGCGTCACCGTAGCGTTGCCCCCCACGGAGCGCATGCTGTGGATCAGCGGCACCCCCGGCGACGCCCCACTGGCGATGGCATCTCGCAGTGCCGACTCGGTGTTGCGACTCTACACCGTGACAGCAAGCGGCAAGCGACAACTGGTCCTCTCGGCCACCCCCCGCGACACGACGCCGGCGGTCCGGGCCCTACCCCGCGGCGGGTTCCGGGTGCCCAACGGTCGGCACATGTTCTTCCCCCTCAGTCGCGACAGCGTGCTGCGGGTCGACCTGGAGTCGGCGAACGGCGCCGTGGAGGCGCTGTCGTTCCCGGTGCCGGGCGTCCCCGCCGACCTGAGCACGACTGGCGACCTGATCGTCCCATCGCTGCAGCACATCTCGCGGACCTACCGCTTCCCGATCCCGGTCGACACCGCTGCGGCGGCCAAGGTGTTCGCCGAGCACACTGGAGATGTTCGGATCATTCCATCGCTGGCTCCGGATGGCCGCGTGCTGGCGCAAACCGAGGCGCTGCCGGCCCGCCAGGAGATGAGCGTCTACCTGCAGCAGCCGGACGGGAGTGGGCGTCGACTGGTCGCGCACCTGAAGGGCGCGCTCACCAGCCTGAAGTGGTCGCCCGATGGAACCCGTCTTGCGACGCGCTTCAACGAATCGGGGGTGAGTGCACGCTGGATCGTCATCGACGTTCGCAGCGGAGTCGTGACGCGCTTGGGGGCTGCGCCGGGGCCGCGCGCCGGGACAATCTTCAACAGCGGGTTTCCCCCGGCCTGGAGCCCCGATGGCTCCACCTTGTACGCGCCGGATGTCCCCCAGGGGCCCGCGGGCACGCTGCGAGCGTACCGGATCGCGGAGGGTGACACGGGGGTGCTCGTGTCCGACTGGTGGGCGCGTCGCGAGGGATTTGCCCCCGAGGGCATCGTGGTGAGCCCGGACGGCAAGCAGCTGATCGTTGGCGGGGCGAGCATTGTGGTGCTCGACCTCGCGACCGGTGCGGTACGCGAGGTCGTGCCCGCGGACGACGTCACCTTGCTGATTCCCTTCCAGGTCTCGCCGGCGGGGGAGATTCTCTATGCCACGCGGGACTCCCGCGCGCGCGCCCTCGGCATGCGCGGCCTGGCCATGGCCTACACATCGGGAGCTCCGCCGCGTCCCCTGGGCACCCTGTCGGCCAGGTGCGAGGTCACGATTGACGTCCTGGCCAGCGGGCGGGAAGCCTCGTGCGTCGAGCAGTTTCAGACCACGGACCTCTACCGGATCCGCGGCGTGCGTTAAGCCGGGGTGCGCCCCAGCGCCTTCGGCGCGAGCACCGCGTACAGGGCGTCATGCGCCGGCGTCGGCACCTCCGCCACGCGCCCCATCCGGCAGATCGCGGCCGTTTGCGCATCGAACTCGCTCGGACGCCCCGCCATCAGGTCGCGCTGCAGTGAGGCTGTCCCCTCCGGCGCGAGCTTGTCGTACCGCGCCCACACGCTCGCCACCGAGTCCTCGCCTAACGACACGCCCCGCGCCCGGCCGACGGCCATGATCTCCCGGACACAGGCATCCAGCAACGCGCGCGTCTCGGGGACCGCCAACATCGCCCCGAACGGCACCCGCGCCGCGCCCCCCACGGCGCCCAGCGGCTCGACGAACATGAACTTCTCCCACAGCGCGCGCTGCACGTCCGGGGTCTCCTCGACGTGAAGTCCCGCCCCGCGGAACAGCGCGCGCCAGCCGGCCAGCACCCCCTCCTCCGGCGGAGACGCGGCCCCCACCCGCGGCGCAAAGGCAATGGTCGGCGTGACGGCCACGTGCCGGATGTGTCCCGGGGCGACCGCCTCGGCGATGACCCGGCTGTACCCCTCGAGCACGGCCTCGCCTAACGCGGCAGCCAGCTGGCCACTGGCCTCCACCCCGTTCTGCATCGGGATCACCAGCGTCCCGTCACCCACCAGGGGCCGGAGCGTTGGCGCCAGCGATGCCACCTGTCCCGCCTTCACGCACACCAGGACCAGGTCCACCACCCCCACCCCGGCGGCATGCTCCGCACCGTGGACCGGATGCAGCCGCAGGTCACCCTCCGGCGAGTCCACGATCAACCCACGCTCCACCAGGGCATCGAGGGTCGCCCCACGTGCAAGAAAGACCACCTCGTGTCCTGCGGCGGCGAGGCGACCCCCGAAAAGCCCGCCGATGGCACCAACCCCAACCACCGCGATGCGGCGCGGCATCACCGGGCCGGCCGGCCGTGCGCCCGCTCCACCTTCGCAATCCGCAGCTCGAAGTGCTCATACCACGTCGTGTGCCCCATCCGCTGCGCCGCGCGGTGCTCCACGTTCGCCTTCCACGCGGCAATCGACGCCTCATCGGTGAAGTAGGCGACCGTGATCCCGAAGCCATCGACGCCCCGCGTGGATTCCATCCCCAGGAAGCCGGGCTGTTGCTGTGCGAGCTCGGCCATCCGCTGGGCCGTCGCGCCATATCCCTGGTCGCCGGCCGTGCGCTGCGACGAGAAGATCACCGCGTAGTACGGCGGTTCCGGCAGCTTCGCAAACCCTTGCATCGACATCGATCACCCCGGGAGTAGGTACAACCAGTTGGGGACGAGACCGTGAACGGAACAGCGCACGTCACCGCCCCACGAGAGGACGGCGCGCATCCGGATGCCAACCCCGACCACCGGGCGCGCCACGCCCTCGAAGCTCGCAGGAATCACGGCGCCGAGGCAAGCCACAAGCGAAGGCGGGTGCGCATATTTCGCCGTGATGCTCTTCCGATCCCTCGCCGGCGCATGCACGGCCGCTCTCGTCTGGTCCACGATGGTGCTGCAGGCACAGCCATCAGCGCGCCTGTCGGTGGTCGCTCCCGCCCCGGGGACGCCGGTGCGGCGGCAGGTGCTCGGGGCCGTGCGCAGCGCGTTGCAGATCACGTCGCAGTTCAAGGTGGCGCACCTGGCCGTCTGGGGTTCGTTCGCCTTCGTTCGCGCGGGCGAGGTGGTCGCCGACGGCGAGCAGCTGCAGGAGACCGACCTCTTTGTCGAGGCGCTCCTGGAGCAACGCGCCGGGCAATGGGTCGTGCGCGAGTTGTGGAACCTGTCCACGCACCCCGACGGCGAGGCCCACGAGGCGTTCCTGCGCCGCGTGGGGAATCACCAGCGCACGCAGGGCATTCCGCTCGCGCTCTTTCCCCACGACCTGCGCGCGACGATCCGCCCATGACGCCTGATCCCTTCACGAGTCCGCTGCCGGAGGCGGTGCGCACCACCCTCGCCCCCAAGGAGCGCCTGCACGTCGAGGTGGCCCGGTTCATGAACCGGGAGCCGATGAAGGCCTTCTGGACCCTCGGCCAACGGCTGTACGGCGCCTCGCTCGTGAACCTCGTGATGCGCGGGCGGATTGCCGACACCGGGTGGCACCACGTCGAGGACGCCTGGACGAAAGGAGCGATCCTCTTCGTGGCGAACCACCGGACCTACTTCGACATGTTTGTCGTGTCGACGCTGCTCCACCGACGGCTGCCGGGACGCAAGCGCCTGTACTTCCCAGTCCTCGGGCAGTTCTACTACCAGACGCTCCGCGGCATGGCGTTGAACCAGCTCTTCGCCATGTGGTCGATGTTCCCGCCGCTGTTCGCCCTCCCCACGCACGCGGCGAGCGACGCGTACGCGCTCGACGTGCTCACCGCGTTATGCGCGCGCGGCCCCGGCCATGTGATCGGCATCCACCCCGAGGGGGCGCGCAACCTCGACGAAGACGAGTATTCGTTCCTGCGGTGCCAGCCGGGGACCGGTCGCATCATCCACGCCGCGCGCCCGATCGTGATTCCCGTGTATGTCGCGGGGATGCACTCGTCGGTCCCCGTGCAACTGCGGCGCGCGTGGCGCGAGGGAAAGTCCGCCCGGGTGCGGTTCGGGGCGCCGGTGGACCTGACCGAGGAGTACGCGTTGCCGGCCAAGGGGAGCACCTACAAGCGCATTGTCGACGCCGTCATGGGGCAGGTTCGCACCCTCGCCGAGGAGGATCGGGCGATGCGGGGGGAGGGGTGAGGCGCGGGGCGCGGGACGCGGGGCGCGGGGCGCGGGATGCGGGGCGCGGGATGCGAGCGGTGCTGAAACTGCACCGCCCATCGTCCGCGCTCAGTTCGCCTTCGGCTTCTTCGCCAGCGTCGGGTAGGCCACATCCGGGGGCGGGTCGCCGCGCGGCCAGTCGCGCTCCTTCCCCGCGAAGTCGGGCCGCGACTGCGAATTGATGAAGCGCGCCACGTCGTACGCTTCCTGGTCGGTCAACGCGCCGGCACTGTCCTGCGGCATGCGGGCCCGGATGAACGCGGCGGCTGTGCGCAAGCGCGCCATCCCTGCACCAATGTTGTAGGACCGCGGCCCCCACAGCGGCGTGGCGAGCCCGACACCCTCGCCCTTGGCGCCATGACAGCGTGCGCATCGCGCGGCGAAGACCGCGCGACCGCGACCGACATTCGCCTCGACCGGCGGCACGGGTGGCAATCCCTGGCCATCTACCTCGGCGCCCACCGGATACCCGGTCGACAGGAACGCCATGTAGGCGACGATGTCACGCATGTCGCGACTCTCGGGCACCAGCGGGCGTCCGTTGAGCGAGCGCTTGAAGCAGTCGTTGACGCGATCCTCGATCAGCTGCGTGGCGCCCGCCCGCGCCCGGTACTGCGGGAACCGGGCATACACGCCAACCCATGGCATCCCATGCTTGACCGTGCCGTCCACCTGGTGACACGAGGTGCAGGTGAGCCCGTTCCCCACATGCCGCGGCAGCGAGTCCCGCGTCTGGCGCAGGATGGCGCGACCGCGACGGACGGAAGCCAACACCACCGGATCGGTGACCTCGCTCTCGTTCGGCACCCGAAAGGCCACGCGCTTGTGCGGCGTGGGATCCGGCAGGGTGGCGACGTCCACGACGGTGGTAGTGTCCGTGCTCGCCGGCGCCCGTCGCTCCAGGCGACAGGCGGCGACCACGGTGAGGAGCACGACGGCGGATGCTGGGCGAACGCGGAGGGCGCGCATGGATGGGAGTAACCGGTGAGCCACAGCACGCTAAGTTCCAGCGACCCAATCTGCCAGAGAGTCCCCATGCTGCGACGCGCTGTCGTCCTCCTTTCCCTCGCCGCCGCCGGCCTTGCCGCGCAGCCCCATCCCGTGATCGTCTCGGCGAAGTGGCTGGAGAAGCGGTTGAACGACCGCGGGGTCGTCGTGCTGCACTCGGGGACGAAGACCGAATACGATGCGGGCCACCTGCCGGGGGCGCGGTTCCTCCCATTCACCGCGGTCGCGCTGCAGAGCGACGGCCTGTCGACGCAGTTGCCGTCGCCTGCCTACATCGACTCGCTCGTGGAGTCGGTGGGGGTGTCGGACGGCCAGCACATCGTCGTCTATGGGCAGCCGCTCGTGGCCGCGCGGACCCTCGTGACCCTCGAGCGTGTCGGGTTGCGCGGGAAGGTGTCGCTGCTCGACGGGGGGATCGACGCCTGGCGCGAGTCCGGGCGCCCCGTCTCCTTCGACCCCACGCCGGTCACCCGCGGGAGCTTCACGCCGCAGCCGTTCGACAACGTCGTGGATGCCGCCTGGATCACGCAGAACCAGGCGCGCGCCGGGATTCGCGTGCTGGACGCGCGGGCGCCCGAGTTCCACCTGGGGCTGAGCGCCGGATCCACCGCCCGCGCGGGACGCATCCCCGGGGCGCGGAACATCCCCTTCAGCTCACTGACCAGCGAGCTCACGACCTTCCGCGACGCCGGCAAGATTCGCCGCCTCTTCGAGCAGGCCGGGGTGATGAAGGGCGACACGGTCGTGACCTACTGCCACATTGGGCTGCAGGCGAGCCTCCTCTACACGGCCGCGCGGTCGTTAGGCATCCCCGTGCGCATCTACGACGGGTCGTTCGAGGACTGGGCGAAGCGGAGCGAGCTGCCGGTCGAGAAGGTGCGGTAGGGCCAACGACGGGCGCTACAGCCGGAAGAGGTAGCTCCACTTCACGAAGAAGCCGTCCGACGTCCGGCGCAGGTCGCGGAACTTGAGCGGCTCGGCTTCCGACATCGAGCTGCCGTAGCCGACAAACAGCACCGTGCCGGGGGTGGGCTGGTACGAGAACAGCCAGTCCGCCCGCACCCGGTTGCGCTTGAACCCGGACAGCCGAGTGAAGCTCCCGTCCCCGTTGCGGAACAGCAGCGGGAAGTTGGTGCGCTGGTCGTCGCGCAGGTCGAGCTTCTGCTGGGTGTCGTACTGCCCGATGAACCGCACGAACATGAACCGCGACGCCTGGTACTCGACCTTGAGCCGCGGGACCTTGCGGGAGTTCACGGTCTCGCCGGTCTTCCACCGGTTGTATTCCTGCAGCTGGTACTGCGCCTCGAACCGCAGCAGGTCGGTCGGGCGCCATCGCGCGTTCACGGTGACGATGTGGATCAACCCGGACTGCCACTCGTCGAAGTTCTCGTCCTTGCCCCCGATGTAGAAGATGTCGCCGGAAAAGCGCGACCACTCCGGCGTGTTCACCCGGAAGGTCAGGTCCACGTTGTGCAGCCGCGGGTCGCCGGCCGCCGTGAACTTGACGGTGTCCTTGCGCCCACCCAGGTCGCGCTCGACGTAGTGGCTGGCATAGAGCAGCGAATCGAACCCGAAGTTCTCGAAGAACACCCCACCGCTCATGCGCCATCCCCCGCGCACGGCCATGTTCCCGTTGAAGTGCAGCTTGCGATCCTGCGACGCGCGCCCGCGCACAAACGAGGTGTAGGTCTGGGTTCCCGACCCGCGCACATTGAACCCCCACGACTCCACGCGGGACCCGGGCGCGCGCAGGAAGGTGAACGCGTTCGTCAGCACATAGTTGGCCACGTTGCGCCGGCTGATGAAGCCCGCCTGGGCGTCGAACTCCTCGCCGACCGCGTTGATGCTGGCATTGAAGTCGTAGGTGCGCCCGTTGCGCCCCAGGCTCCCGGACCACAGCGGCGCCGTGATCACCTCATCGGCCGAACGCGTGCGACTCACGGCACCGTGCCCCTGCAGGGTCCACAACTTCCGGAAGACGAGCCGCCCATCGAGGCCCAGCACCCGGTTGTAGTCGTCGGCGTCGACCCGGTCGGTGTACGTCAGGCCGATACG
>JAEUJL010000633.1 GCA_016794835.1 Gemmatimonadota bacterium
GCAGGTAATGCGGTTCCCGGTCACGACCAGCGTGCCGGTGACCACCTCGCGATTCTTCAGTGTCACCAGCCGCGCATTGGTGAACGCGACCGTGCCGCTCGGGATGTCGCGCGGGACCCGCAGGGCGATGCGCGTGGTGTCGGCGCGCTTCGTCGTCACGCTGTACGAGTAGAACCGGTCGGCGCTCCCGTAGTCGAGCGTCGTCGCCGTGCGCCAGGTGGGGAAGAGCCCACCCTCCATGGTGAGGCGCGTCGCCGGCAGGCGCGGGCGATTGCGATCGATGCGCAGCGTCTGCCCGGCCAGCCCCACGGTGGGGAACGGCATCACCCATGCGTTGTCCCCCTCGGCGAAGGCCACATGCTTCCCATCGGGGGCAATCATCACTTCGTCGGCGAAGGGGAAGCTCAAGTGCGCCCTGCGGTCGCTGCCATCCGGGCGGATCGAGTACAACACCGTCTCCGTCCCCTGCGCCCCGCTGCTCATGTGCGGATACCAGATGCGCCCCTCGGGACCATAGCTCGGCCGGACGATCTGGTTGCGGATGTTGTTGAACGCCGAGCCGGATGTGCCGTCGGGACTCGCAGCCACCCGCGTGACAAACTGCGCATCGCCGCCATTGGCACTCACGCGCACGATGTCCCAATAGGCATTCCACACCACGCCGCGGCCATGGCGTGATTCGCCAGCCCCACGCGCCAGCACGATCTCGCTCCCGTCCGGCTTGAACGCGGGGTGGATGTACTCGCCGGCCACGCGCGTCAGTTGCTGTGGTGCGCCGCCGGCGGCGGCCACCTTCCACAGGTGGGCGCTCACCGTGTCTTCCCAGCTGGTGAAGGCCAGCCACTGGCCGTCCGGCGACCAGGCGGGCGCATACTCAAACGGCACAAAGCCGGCTGGCGTGACGCGACGCGGGGTGCCGTTCGGCAGGTCCATCACCCAGATGCGTCCCACGGCCTGGAAGGCCAGCCGCCGCCCATCGGGCGAGGCGCTGGACCACCGCGTGAACTGCACCGGCATCGGGCCGTCGTCTTCCTTCCCCTGGAAGTTGGCCAGCTCGGAAATGGTCCGCTGGATCCTGGCCGTGAACGGGATGGTCGTCACCGCACCGGTCGCCACATCCACGCGCCGGATCTTTCCGCCCTGCGTGAGCACGAGGCTCCGTCCGTCGCGGGCCCAGCTGTAGCCCGGGAACTGGCGCAGCACCTTGAAGCTCTCGAAGATGTCCTGCTCCACCGGATCCATGAGCAATCGCTCGTGGCCCGTCTCGAGATTCCGCAGCCAGAGGGCGCTGCGCGGGCCGAACTCGTGCCCCTTCCAGGTGATCGTGCCGTCCGGGATGCGGCGCACGAAGGCGAGCCACTTGCCATCGGGGGAGACTTCCGGCGCTCCCATGCCGCCGCTCGACGTCTGCACCTGCTGCTGTTGCTCACCAAACGAGACGGCCGAGACCTCGCCTGTCTGCATGTCCATCCGCCGGACTTGCGTCGCCCCGGCCAGGAAGTCCGCGCGGCCGGAGTAGCCCGCGGGGGTCGGTGCCTGGTTCCCCACCTGGAAGTAGAGGTACTTGCCGTCGCGTGCGAACGCCGGCCAGCTCGCCGGCTGCTTGGATCGCGGGAGGATCTCGACCCCCGAGCCTCCATCCTTGTGGTACATCCAGATCCCACCGCTCCCCGGCGCCCCGCCGTTGGGGAGTCCCTGGCGCTCCACGACGATGTACTGGCCATCCGGGGTCCACACCGGTGTCACCGCGCGCACGTAGTTGTCCGTGAAGATGGGCCGCGGGTTGGAGCCATCCGCGTTCATCACCCAAAGGTTGTTCTGCCCGCGACGGTCGGAGATGAACGCGATGAGCGATCCGTCAGGCGAGATGCGCGGATGCGTGTTGATGGCGATCCCGCTGCCTTGCGTCAGGGCCGTCGCTTCACCGCCGGCCACCGGCAGTCGATAGACGTGGCCGAGGAGGTCGAAGGTGAGCCAGCTCCCATCGGGAGCGAGGTCGACTGACATCCAGGTCCCTTCGTCGGTCGTGAACGCGATCTCGCGGGTGCGACCTCGTGGTTGCGTGACGTCCCACGCGGGAGGCGGGCCCTGTGCGACGAGCGATGCCGCCGGAAGAAGGGTCACGAGGAGCGCGCGCCGCACGAAGAGCTGGAGCATGGCCGATGTGGTATGGGGTGAGGCGGATATACCGCACGTCTTCGCTCGTGCAAAGGGGGGCAGGCGTTCCGGGTCCTCGCCACGCACAGGACCCCGGGAACCTGCACCGACGCGCGCGCCACCTCACCCAAACGTCGGAGTGGAAGGTGCGTCGCATGGAAGAGGGTTCCCCGGGCCTGTGTCGCGCCATATCGTTGCCCAATGAGGCGGTCCCGCGAGCATCGGTCGCGCCGCCGGTTGTTGTCTCCTTCCCCCGCACACGCGGTCGAGGTGCACATGCTTAGACGTTTGGTCAGGCGAACCCTGGCGTTGGGAATCATGGCCTGGGCCGCCGCGCCCACTCAGGTCGCGGCCCAGGCCCCCCAGGGCATTATCACAGGTCGGGTCACCGACGCGGCCAGCGGCCAGCCCATTGGGGCGGCCCAAGTTGCAGTGGTCGGCACCACACTCGGTGCCCAGACCAACACCGACGGCCAATACACCATCCGCGGCGTGAACGCGGGTGCGGTGCAGGTGCGCGTGTTGCGCCTGGGATATGGCGAGTCCCGGCAGTCAGCCACCGTCGTTGCCGGGCAGACGGCCACGGTCAACTTCCAGCTCACCTCCTTGCCGGTCACCCTCAACCCCGTCGTGACCACGGCGACCGGCCAGCAGCGCCGCATCGAGGTCGGGAACGCGATCGCGCAGCTGGAGGTGGCGAACCTCGTCGAGTCCAAGCCGGTCTCCGGGATGGCTGACCTGCTCACGTCGCGCGCGGCCGGCGTGCTCATCACCCCCGGCACGCAGTCGGGCGCCGGCACCCGCATCCGGATCCGCGGCACGAGTTCGCTGTCCCTGACCAACAACCCGATCGTCATCATCGACGGCGTTCGCGTGGAGTCCTCCACGGGCTCGTCGTCGGTGAGCGTGGGAGGAACAACGACCTCCCGCTTCGACGACCTCAATCCCGAGGAGTTCGAGTCGATCGAGGTGGTGCGCGGCCCCTCGGCCGCCACGCTGTACGGCACCGACGCGGCCAACGGCGTCATCGTGATCACCACCAAGAAGGGGACCGCCGGGCGGCCGCAGTGGTCGTTCTACTCCGAGCAGACGGGGATCACCGACCGCAACACCTATCCCACGGCCTGGCACGGCTGGCGCACGGGGACGACGGCCACGACGAACTCCACGCCGTCCAACACGGTCCAGTGTTTCCTGTCCCAGGTCGTGGCCCGCGCGTGCGTCCAGGACAGCGTGACGAGCTACAACCTGCATGAGGACAAGGACGCCACGCCGTTCGGCATCGGGTACCGCCGGCAATACGGCGCCCAGCTGCGCGGTGGATCGGAAACCGCGCGCTACTTCCTCCACACGGAGATGGAGGACGAGGACGGCGTCACCAAGGTGCCGGAGTTCGAGAAGCGCTACCTCGCGGCGAACAACCGATCGCTCACCGACCGGCAGCAGGATCCCGGTCGCCGCGGGCGGATCACGGGGCGCAGCAACGTGAACATCACGCTGCCGCGCAACGCCGAGATGCAGGTGAATGCCGGCTTTACCTCGCAGGACATCTTCCTGCCGCGCAGCGACGACTCCGGCACGCCGGGGATCGCCGCGAACACGTATGGTGGCCCCGGGTTCCGCTACAACCTCAACCCGCAGGGCGACACCCTGTTCGGCTGGCGGCAGTTCACCCCGCGGGACATCTACCAGACGGAGACCACGCAGGCCGTCGAGCGCTTCATCGGCTCGGCCAACACGAGCTGGCGTGCCTCGGACTGGCTGTCGGCGCGGGCGAACTTCGGGCTCGACTACACCCATCGCCTGGACTCGCAGCTCTGCCGCTTTGACAACTGCACGAACACCGGCCAGGACCGGCTCGGGTTCAAGGTCGACAACCGCACGAACTTCTTTGTCTACACCGTGGATGCCGGCCTCACGGCGACCCGGCGACTGACCGACGCCCTCGAGTCCAAGACCACCGG
>JAEUJL010000709.1 GCA_016794835.1 Gemmatimonadota bacterium
CCCAACCTGGTCGCGTGGACCACCACGCCAGGCGAGGACTTCACCGAGCTGAACGAGATCTACACCGAAACGTTAGGGATGTGGAGCCAGTACATGGGCCACGTCGTGAACTGGGTCGGCGGAATGCGCATCGAGCTCAAGACCGCCGAGCAGGCGGGGCCGGTGTACCAGGTCGTGCCGATGGCGCGGCAACGCACGGCGCTGCAGTTCCTCTCGGACCAGGCGTTCACCACGCCGACCTGGCTCGCCAACCCGGGAATCCTGCAACGTCTCGGCCTGCCGGCCGGCGCCCTGTCGTTGAGCAACCGCCAGGCGGGGATCCTCACGCAGCTGCTCGACGCACGCCGTCTTGCACGTCTCGGTGACGCCGAAGCGATGGATCCGACGAACGCGTACCCGCTGGCGACCTACATGGAAGACGTGCGGCGTTCGATCTTCGGCGGCACCCTCGACGCGAATCGCCGCGTGCTGCAGCGCGTCTACCTGGAGCGACTCGAGGCCCTCGTCGCCCCGCCGCCGGCCGCCGCAGCACCTGCTGGCGCTCCGCCGGGATTCGCCCCGCCACCGCCGGTGAACACCCGTCGGGCCGACATCGCACCACTCGCCCGCGCGCAGCTGCGCTCCATCCAGGCCGACGCGCGTCGCCTCGCCGCCACGGCCACGGGCGTGAATCGCGCCCACTGGCAGGACCTCGCGGATCGTGTGACGGAAGTCCTGGAGCGGAGGCGCTAGCGCGCAAACGACACTGGGTCCCGGCTTCCGCCGGGAAGCGTGAGGGCCCCGGAAGCGAGCGCTGGTAGTCGAGTTCGGGGCTGCCCGCTGGAACGCGTCGATGTTCCCCGGACAAGCGAGCGGTAGCGAGCGAAGATCCGGGGCCCAGTGTCGTCGGGCCCGCAACACAACTCAGTCGACCGGCAGCCCCCGCTCCTCCGTGTCGCCGCGACGTTGCTTGATGACGCTCGCGACGACACCGGCGGCCAGGATCAGCGCCACGATGCCGAGCAGGTAAAAGTTGAAGCTCGGCCCGATGTACGCCTTGAGCAGGTCGGCCACGAGCATCTTGATCCCCACGAGCCCCAGGATCGCCGCCAGCGACACCTTCAGGTACGTGAACTTGTCGATCGCCCCCGCCAGGGCGAAGTACAACGACCGCAGCCCCAGAATGGCGAACACGTTGCTGGTGAACACCAGGAACGGGTCGGTCGTGATCGCGAAGATCGCCGGGATCGAGTCCACCGCGAAGATCAGGTCCGTCGTCTCCACCAGGACCAGGGCGATGGCGAGCGGCGTCAGTACCCGCTTCCCGTCCTGCACGATCGAGAACCGCTGCTCGTGGTACGTCGGCGTCACCGGGAAGAAGCGCCGCACCCAGCCGATCACCGGGGAATCCCCCACCTTGTCCGCGCCTTCCTCCCCGGAGCGCAACATCTTCCACGCCGTGATGACGAGGAACGCACCGAAGATGTAGAGGATCCAGTGATAGCGGGCGATGAGCGTGGCGCCGAGCAGGATCATCGTCCCGCGCATGACCAGCGCCCCCATGATCCCCCAGAACAGCACCCGGTGCTGGTACTGCGGCGGCACGCGCAGGTACTGGAAGATCATCGCGATCACGAAGACGTTG
>JAEUJL010000760.1 GCA_016794835.1 Gemmatimonadota bacterium
GTGCTCGACCCTGCGGCGAGCGTGCTGACCGCGCCGAACGCGATCAGCCCGCGCGACTTTGATGGCTGGATCCAGGACCGGTCGCTCTACATGCCGCGGACCTTTGATCCCTCCTACACGCCGCTGCTCGAGATGAACGACCCGGGGGAAGCCGCGAACCGCGGCGCCTTGCTGGTGGCGCCGTACGGCAAGGGGATGTACGTCTACACCTCGCTCGCCTTCTTCCGGCAACTGCCAGCCGGGGTGCCCGGTGCCGCACGGCTGTTCGTGAACCTGCTGTCGGCCAAGCCGGGGACCGCAACGCAATAACACGCATGGACATCGCACAGGGCCGACGACGGCCGCGGGTGATCATCATCGGGGGCGGCTTCGGCGGGATTGCCGCCGCCCAGCGCCTGCGCGATGTCGATGTCGACGTCCTCGTGGTGGACCGGCACAACCACTACGTCTTCCAGCCACTCCTCTACCAGGTGGCGGCTGCGACGCTCGCGCCGAGTGACATCGCCGTCCCCATTCGCTGGTACCTGAGGAAGCAGGACAACACGCGGGTCCTGCTCGGCGAGGTGACGACGATCAACACGTCGGAGCGCCGCGTGACGATCGATGGCGTCCGCGAGGAACCCTACGACTTCTTGGTGGTCGCGGCCGGCTCGCGACATGCGTACTTTGGTCATGCCGAGTGGGAGCCGAACGCTCCCGGCCTCAAGTCGCTCGACGATGCCCTCGAGGTGCGCACGCGCTTCCTCGCGGCGTTTGAGCAGGCGGAAGCCACCGAGGATCGCGACGAACGCCGCGCCTTGCAGACCATCGTCATTGTCGGGGGCGGGCCCACCGGGGCCGAGTTGGCGGGGATCATGGTGCTCATCGCACGGAACGCCCTGCGCAGCGATTTCCGGCAGATCGACACGGCGGAGACGCGGGTGATCCTCGTCGAGGGCGGGGCGCGCGTGCTTCCATCGATGCCCGAGGAGCTGTCGGCGCGGGCGCTCGACGACCTTCGCGCGATGGGGGTCGATGTGCGGCTCAACACGATGGTCACCGAGGTCACGCCGACTCATGTCCGGCTCGGTGATGAGGTCGTCGCGACACGCACCGTCTTCTGGGCGGCCGGCAACCAGGCGTCACCGCTGGGGAGCCAGCTCGGCGCGACGGTGGACCGCGCCGGCCGTGTGCTCGTCGAACCGGACCTGTCCCTTGCGGCACATCCCGAGGTGTTTGTCGTGGGGGACATGGCCGTCACCGTCCAGCCCGATGGGCGCGCGGTGCCGGGGGTGGCGCAGGGAGCGATGCAAGGTGGGCGGTGCGCCGCGGACAACATCGTGCGGACGCTGGAGCGTCGCGCGCGGCGAGCGTTCCGCTACCAGAACCGCGGCGACATGGCGACGTTAGGTCGGCACCGCGCGGTGGCGGACCTGTCCGGCGGGCTGCGCTTTGGCGGGACGGTGGCCTGGCTGCTCTGGCTGTTTCTGCACATCGCCTACCTGGCCGGTTTCCGCAACCGGCTCGTGGTGCTGATCCAGTGGGGGTGGGAATACCTCACGTGGCAGCGCGGCGTGCGCCTCCTCCCCGGCCAGGTCCGACGGGGTGCCTAACGCAAGGCCTGGTTGAAGAAGGCGATTACCCGGTCGACGTTGGTGTCGTTCGTGAACTGCGTGCCACCGTGCCCGGCGCCGTCGATCACGGTCAGGGACACGTTGGCCGGCCCGATCCCCAGCGGTCCTCGCAGCGCCGTGTCGAAGATGACGCTCTGCAGGTAGGGCACCGTGCAGTCCGCCTTGCCCTG
>JAEUJL010000827.1 GCA_016794835.1 Gemmatimonadota bacterium
GGGCTTCCTGCTGACGCAGTACGCCGACTCGACCTTCGTCGCCACGAGTGGGTTGTCGATCCTGCGGGGCCGCACGCTCGCGTCGGACACCGCGGCACGCGAGGTGCTCATCACCGAGGCCCTCGCCAGGCGGCTGTGGCCGGGCCAGGAGGCGATCGGTCGGCGCTTTCGCATGGACAACGAGGCACCCCTGCGTACCGTCGTTGGGATCATCGGCGTGCAGCGCACGCCGGAGGGATGGGTGCCGGCCGACAGCCAGCAGGTGATCCTGACCGGGAGCCTTTCCAACGAACCGTCGCTCGTGGTGCGCGTGGATGGCTCCACACAGGACGCCGTGCGCGCGATCGCCCGGGTGATGCAGGAGGAGGCGCCCGACCTGCAGGTCTTCGACCTTCGTCCCCTCGCGCAGTCCGTGGCGGAGGCGCGCGCACCGCAGCACTTCACGCGGTGGCTCATCACGGGGTTCGCCGTGCTCGCGTTGGCCCTCGCGGCCATCGGGCTCTACGGTGTGATGGCGTTTGGTGTCGTGCAGCGGTATCGCGAGATCGGCGTCCGGATGGCGCTCGGCGCCCGCCGGTCAACCATCGCGCGGCTCATCCTCGGCGAGGGGCTGCGCCTGTGCGTCGCGGCGCTCGTGGCCGGGGCGCTCGGCTCACTGGCGCTGACGCAGCTGCTCCAGGGGATGCTGGTGAACGTTTCGCGCTGGGACCCGTGGGCGTATGCGGGCGCGGCGCTCGCGATGTTGGCGGTCGCCGCCGTTGCGCTCTGGCTCCCCACGCATCGCGCCACGCAGGTCGACCCCGCGACCGCCGTCGCCGCGGACTGAGCGGAGCCAGGCGCCCTCGGGCGTCGCTCCGCCGCAGTCCGTGGGACTAGCCCCAGCGAGCGCGGCACCGCACTTTGCAGGGCGCAGGGCGCGGGATGCGGGATGCGGGACGCAGGGTGCGACTTGCGACCCGTCACGTGCGACCTGTCTCGTGCGACCTGCGACCTGCCACCTGCGGCCCGCGACCTGCGACCTCCGCCCGCCACCGTCTCGATTCCAGCCATGCGCTATCTCGCCCTCCTCGCCCTCGTTGCCACCACGGCTGGTGCCCAGGACCGCAAGCCGGTCGGCACCTCCTCGCCGACCCTCACGCCCGCGATCATCGTAGGCAAGACCGTGTATGGCTCGGGGCAGCTCGGCATGAGCCGCGACAATCCGGACACCTCCATCGCCGGGCAGACCAAGGCCACCCTCGAGAACATCAAGCGCGTCTTTGAGCAGGCCGGCACCACGATGGAGCGCGTCGACAAGTGCACCGTCTTCCTGACCGACGTGAAGGATTTCGCCGGGATGAACGCCGTCTATCGCACCT
Organism: Gemmatimonadota bacterium; assembly: GCA_016794835.1. GTDB lineage: Bacteria > Gemmatimonadota > Gemmatimonadetes > Gemmatimonadales > Gemmatimonadaceae > RBC101. The sequence goes on from JAEUJL010000827.1 coordinate 1,359, forward strand.
TCTTCCCCTCGGCGCCGCCCGCTCGCTCCACGGTGGTGGTGGCCGCGCTGGTCGTCCCGAACGCGAAGATCGAGATCGAGTGCATCGCGCACCTCCCCTGAGCTCAAGCGTCCCGTCGCACGCGCCCCGGCCGTCACGCCGGGGCGCTTTGCATTTGGGTCCCAACGCCCTTCGCCCGCCCCGAGCCCACTAGCTTCCGTCTGCCGTCTGCCGTCTGCCGTCTGCTGTCTGCCCGTCTGTCGTCTCGCCCCCCACCTGCCCCTCCCCTGTCCTTCTCCACGCTCCAACTCGACCCCGCCCTGCTCAAGGCGGTCAAGGAACTCGGCTTCGCCAAGCCGACGCCCATTCAGTCCGACGCCATCCCCGGAGCCATCGAGGGGCGCGATGTGCTCGCGTGCGCCATGACGGGAAGCGGCAAGACGCTCGCCTTCCTCCTCCCCGTCGTGCACCAGCTCCTCACCCGCAAGGGCAAGGGGACGCGGGTCCTCGTGCTCACGCCCACGCGTGAGCTGGCCGCACAGATCCTCGAGGAGTTCAACTCGATCGCCCTGCATACCCCGATTCGGGGTGCCGCGATCTTTGGCGGTGTCGGGATGGGTCCGCAGGAGCACGCCTTCCGGACCGGTGTCGACGTGCTCGTGGCCACCCCGGGCCGGCTCCTCGACCACCTCCGTCATCCGTACGCCTCGCTCGGCCACATCGAGCATCTCGTGCTCGACGAGGCCGATCGCATGCTCGACATGGGGTTCCTCCCCGACATCCGCCGCGTCCTCAAGCAGCTGCCGGCCAAGCGCCAAACGCTGTTTTTCAGCGCGACGATGCCCGGGCCGATCCTCGAGCTCACACGCGAGATGCTGAAGAACCCGCTCACGATCAACCTGGCGCGCAAGGCGGCGCCAGCCGTGGGCATCACCCAGGCGGTCTATCCGGTCCAGCAGGAGCTCAAGTCCGCCCTGCTGCTCGAGCTCCTGAACCGTGACCTCATGGAGCAGGCGCTGGTCTTCACGCGCACCAAGCACCGCGCCAACCGGCTGTGGGAGTTCCTCGACAAGCGGGGAATTGCAGCCGCCCGCATCCACGGCAACCGTTCCCAGGCCCAGCGCACCCTCGCCCTCGCCGGCTTCAAGGATGGGACCTTCCGGGTCCTCGTCGCGACGGACATCGCGGCGCGTGGCATTGACGTGGAAGCCCTCGGCCACGTGGTGAACTTCGACGTCCCGCTCGCCTCGGAGGACTACATCCATCGCGTCGG
>JAEUJL010000858.1 GCA_016794835.1 Gemmatimonadota bacterium
GTCCCGACGGACAAGTGGACGGTGAACCTGAACACCGCGTACACGCGCAACCTGGTCGAGGAACTGCAGGCCGGGAACAACTGGACCGCCCTCCTGGGCAACGCGATGAACGGCAACCCGCGTTCGGCGACCAAGGCGCGCCCGTATGGCGAAGCCTGGGTGCCGGTCTCGGACATCCAGCGCATGTCCACCCTGTCGGACGCCGATCGCTGGAACGGCGGCTTGACGCTGCAGCATGTGATCACCCCCAGCCTGACGCATCGCCTGACGGCCGGGCTGGACGCGGTCTCGGACCAGAAGAGCCGCTTCTTCCCGTACGTCGGGGCCTATGGTCCGGCGGGCGTCACGGACGGACAGCGCAACATCGGGACGCGCCAGTTCCGCTCCTACACGCTCGATTACCTCGCGACCTACAACTTCAAGCTGCCGTTCAACATCGAGTCGAACCTCTCGGCCGGTGCCCAGGGCTTCTGGGAGCAGGAGCGCTTGAACATGTCGACCGGGAATCGCTTCCCGGGCCCGGGCGTGAACACGGTGTCGTCGGCCGCGGTCACGAACGGCGCCGAGAACTTCAACGAGATCATCAACTTCGGCATCCTGGCGCAGAACCGCTTCTCGTGGAATGACCGCGCGTTCCTGACGATCGGGCTGCGTGCCGACGGCAACTCGGCGTTCGGCAAGAACTACGGGCTGCAGAAGTACCCGAAGGCCGACTTCTCGTACGACCTGTCGAAGCACGAAGGGCTCCTGCCCTCGATGTTTAGTGCCTTCCGGGTGCGCTCGGCCATCGGCCGCGCGGGTCGCTTCCCGGGCGCCTTCGATTCGTTCACCAGCTACTCGGCCGCGCCGGTGTTCGAGGATATCTCGGGCATTGTCCCGCTCAACCCGGGCAACGCGGACCTGAAGCCGGAAGTCACGACCGAGACGGAGTTCGGCTTCGAAGCCGGGTTGTTCAACGACCGCGTGGGTCTCGAGGCCTCGATCTATCGCGCCGAGACCGTGGACGCGATCGTCAACAAGCCGAATCCGCCGTCGCTCGGCTTCTCGACCGCCAAGCGCGTGAACATTGGTGCCATCGAGAACCGCGGGTGGGAGGCGAGCCTGAACTACCTCGTCTACTCGACCTCGCGGATGGAGTGGTCCACGAACGTCAAGCTGGACGGCAACAAGAACGAGGTCACGGACCTTGGCGGCGTGAGCCTGGCGTGCTGCGCCGTGCGCCAGGGCTATCCGGTGCAGGGCGTGTGGGGCCGTCGTCCCACGGGCTATTCGGTCGTCAACGGCCGCCCGGTGACCACCCGTTCCGACACGAACACGTACTTCGGCCCGCCGCTCCCGACGATGAATGCGTCCTGGGCCAACACGCTCCGCTGGAAGGGGCTGCAGCTGTACGGCATGCTCTCCATGGAGCGCGGGGCCTACTTCGGCAACGGCGATCGCGCCTACCGCATTCGCCAGGGTGGTGCCGATGAATACCTGAGCACCTTCGTGAACGGCGCGCCGTCCTTTGCGTCGGACTCGATCGCCCAGTGGGCCAGCATCCTGGACTACTTCGACAAGCGCGACAACGTACGCCTTCGCGAGGTGTCGCTGACCTACCAGGTGCCGGAGCGGTTGAGCCGGTTCTTCAAGGTGGGGAAGTCGACCGTGACGGCGTCCGGCTTCAACCTGATGTGGTGGGATGACTGCAACTGCGTGGATCCGAACATGAACTGGGCGGGCGCAAGCTCGTTCACGATCGGCAACGGGTTCCTCGCCCAACCGTCCCCGCGGCAATACCGGCTGCAGGTACGCACGAGGTTCTAGGTGCAGGTCCGGGGGCGCC
>JAEUJL010000882.1 GCA_016794835.1 Gemmatimonadota bacterium
CGTGGCCACCGCCTTTGCGGCGGAGACACCAAAGGGTGCAAACAGCGCCGCTTGCGCGGCCTCACGCACGCCGATCCCGCCCTGCGTCAACGGCAGCAGGCCGGAGATCTTGGCCAGGGGCCACACAAACAACCACACGTACAGCGGGATCTCGATCCCGATGGCCCGGCCCAGCTGCCAGTTGAGCACCACCAGCAGGGATTGCAGGATGGCCCCCAGGGCCAGGGCCGCGCCTAACGCGCCGGGACGCACCGCCGTCGCGCGGAACGCCCGCCGGATCGGCACCAGCTTGCGCCGGTGGCGAAACCGCAGCCGGTGCACCGGGAACAGCACCAGCAGGAGCCCCCCCGCCACGCCGCCGGCCGTCAGCACGCCCACGGCCACCAGGAAGATGCGGCGGCTGTCCGCCGTCAGGGCCAGCGGGGAGAGCCACGCGCCGATCCCCGCGACCAGCAACAGCCCCACGATGTCGAGCAGGCGGTCCACGAGGCTGCCCAGCACGAGCCCGTGCCCGGACCGGGCACTCTTGAGCGCCATCGCCATGCGGACCGCGTCACCGCCGACGATCGACGGGAGGAACGTGTTGCCGAACAACCCCCAGTAGTACGCGCGCGCGGCGCCGCCCAAGGTCAGCCCGGCCCCGGCCACGTTCGTCAACAGGCGCCACTTCACCACGCCGATCAGGTGCAGGCACATGTACGTCACCAGCGCCACCGGCCACACCCACCAGGCCACCCCGGAGATCGCGGCGCGAATCTCGTGAAACGGCAGGATCGTGAAGAGCATCGCCAGCAGCACGAGGCTCCCGGCGATCCGCACGATCGGCCGCTTCCACCAGCGCACGGGACGCGTGGGTGCGTCGGTCACAGCTTGAGCGCCTCCTCGTCCGCGCTCGTCCGCGCTTCCAGCGCCGCTTCCACCTTGCGCACGCGGTAGACCGCCTCCTCGACGATCTTGCGGTTGAACGAGATGAGGTCGGCCAGCAGCCCGATCAGCAGCACCTGGAAGCCGACCACGATGAGGATCGCCGCCAGGATCAGGCTCTGCACGTGGCCGACGCGGTTCCCCGTGACGTAGAAGTACACGAAGCGCAGCGCCGGCAGCATGCCCAGGCCGATGAACAGCAGGCCCGTGGTGGCAAACACGCGCAACGGGCGGTACATCGTGTACGCCCGGAGGATGGTCACGCCGCTTTTCCTGATGTAGTGCGGGATGCTCTTCATCAGGCGCGACGGGCGCGTCTGCGGGTTGATCCCGATCGGCACGAATTCCACGGCCGCTCGCCGCGCGCCCGCCTGGATCAGCGATTCCAGCGTGTACGAGTAGTCGCTCAGCACCAGGGTGCGCAGCGCCGCGTCGCGCGTGATCGCGCGAAAGCCGCTGGTCGCGTCCGGGGTGTGCAGCTCGGCCGCACGCCCGACCACCGCGCTCCCCAGCACCTGCAACTTCCGCTTCAGCGGCGAAAAGTTGTCGAGCGAGGCCACCCCACGGTCGCCCACCACCAGCTCGGCCCGGCCCGCCAGGATCGGCTCCACCAGTCGGGCGATGTCCACCGCCTGGTATTGGTTGTCCGCGTCGGTGTTCACGATGATGTCCGCGCCCGCCTTCACCGCGGCGTCGAGGCCGGCCTTGTACGCCGCCGCGAGCCCTCGGTTGCGCTCGAACGTCACCACGTGCGCCACCCCGTGCGCGCGCGCCACCGCGGAGGTCCCGTCGGTGCTCCCGTCATCCACCACCAGGAGCTCGATCCGGTCAATCCCCGCCAACGCACGCGGCAGCTGCGCCAGCGTCGCGGGCAGCGTCGTGGCCTCGTTCAAGCAGGGGATCTGGATGATCAGCTTCATGCGCTAGCAGTTGCCCTCAGGGTGCACACCATCACCTCACCGCCACCAACGGTACCCACAAACGCCCGCGCGGCACGGCACTCGCGCTCCACCCAGGCGGCCAGGGAAGCGTCATACCGTGCCAGGTACCGGGGGAACGTATACACGAACCACACCGGACCCGATTTCCGAAGTTGTACCAGCGTCGCTACATCGCGAACGTCGTGCCACGAGCGACCGAAATACCGTCCATAGATCTCGGTCGTCATGTCCGCTGTCGCAATCGTGCCGCCACTCCGGGCGGCCTCCCCTTCGACGAACCGCAGCGCCCCTTCGTAATCCTGCTTGGGGAGGCGCCAGTTCCGCGGCAGGGTGGCCGCCGACCCCGCCGCCCCCAGCACGAGCACCGCGGTGGCGAGCGTGGGCCCCAGCCGCGGCCGTCCCAGGACCCGGCCGACCAGCTCGGAGGAGCGTACGACCCCGCGGACCCCCACCAGGAGGGCGAAACCGGCCAGGAGGAAGAAGAATCGGGGATACATCGTCCCCCGGCTCGCCAGCGCCCCGCCCAGCATAGTCACCGCCGGCAGCAACAGGAGGGCGGCCACCCGAGGTTCCCGTCGGAGGTAGTCGGCGGCACCCGACAGGCCCACGACGCCGGCGACCCCGAGGATCACTAGCCCCACGGTCGCGAGGACCGCACTCCCGCCGGACAACCCGACCAGGAGCACTCGCACGGCTTCTGCCGCCGCCCAGGCGGGGGAGGAGATCCCGGCCAACGCCGACTCCTTGTGCAGGAAGAAGTTCACCACCCGGGCGGCCATCGGGGCGTACATCAGCGCGGCCAGGAGCCCGCCGCCAACAAACGCCGCGGCGGCGGAACTCGCGCGGGCTCGTGCCTCAGGCACGCGGCGGGCACGCCACAGGAGCACCGCGACCACGAGGAACTGCGCCAGCACCGCAAACACGAACGTCAGGTGCGTGTACGCGCCGAGGGCGATGACCACGGCAAAGGCGACCGAGTCCCGCCGCCGCCCCTCGTCGAGGACGCGCAGGAGCAGCCAGGTGCTGGTGATCGCGCAGAACCCGAGGATGCTGTATCCGCGGGCATTCTGCGAGAACCAGGCATGGTGGTAGGAGACGGCCAGCAGCAAGGCCGCAAACGCTGCCTCGCGCCGGGTCGCGATGCGCCGCCCGAGGGCGAACAGCATGGGCACGCTCGCCACGCCGAACAGCACGGCCGGCAGGCGGAGCGTCCACGGCGCCTCGCCGAGGAGCGAGGCGGCGCTATGGGCGAGCACGGAGTAGAACGGGTGCTTGTTGTCCCCGTGGAACTCGAGGAACTGTGCGGGAAACGGGGTCCGGAAGGCGTAGAGCGTGGAGTAGATCTCGTCCGCCCAGAGCCCCGTGTTCAGCCCGGGGAGGCGGACCACGAGGGCGAGGACGGACAAGCCGACGATCAACCAGCGATCGCGCTGCTCAATCCTCGACGACATGCGCCTTGAAGACCTCCCGATACCCCGCCCATCGTTCGCGATCGAAACCGCCCGGCGTCAGGCACTCCACCGCGGAGTAGGCCATGAACAGCGCGTGGTGCGTGTTGTCGTGCGCAAACAACCCCTGGCGTCCGTACACCAGCAGGTTCGGTTGCGCGGCCGCCCACTCGTCCAGGACGGCGAGCGGCTTCTCGTACCCCATCTGGTAGATGGGGTACGCCTGCGGCAAGCGGCGCACATGGACGGCGATCGGCTTGGCCGGGAGGGGAATCGCGGCGGTCGCGGTGTCCCGCGCGACCATCTCGGCAAGGGCCTCGTCGCTGGCCGACCAGATCTCGTCGCCGACCGTGCACGGGTATTCCGCGCACAGGACGGTCGTGCCCTTGGGGGAGGTGCTCCGGAAGTAGTTCTTCGGCTCGGACAGCCGGGTGACCCGCACATTCCCCTCGGGGAAGTAGTGCGCGTCGGTCGTGGTGTACTGGTCGACCGGGAGCTGCACGTACACGAGCACCATCGCGCGATACGTGATCTGCTGCATCGCCGACACCACGGCGGCCGGCGGCGCCGGTTCGGAGATCTTCGCCAGGAGCGTGATCGGGATCGTCGTCCAGATATGGTCGGCGTGGATGGTGCGACGCTCCGTCCCGTGCTCGGCGGTGATGGTCCACGTGTAGCCGGGCTCGGTCGAGCGCGTGATCTTCGTGGCGCCCCAGCCTAACGCGATCTCGGCGCCCGCGTCGGTCGCCGCCTTGGCGTACGCGCGGGAGATCTGTCCGTAGCCTTCCCGCATGTAGTAGTACTT
>JAEUJL010000039.1 GCA_016794835.1 Gemmatimonadota bacterium
CTCGAGGGGTTCAATCGGACGGGGCACTACCACTGGGGGTACGAAGGGGACTTCTTCGGCATCTATCGAGAGGCGAACTACGGCCGCAACATCGACATCTACAACGCCGCAGCGCCTCTGGGCATGGAGTTCACCGGCAAGCGGCAACTGAATGGACTCAAGGTCGCCCTCGGCCCGGAACTCTGGTGGGGCGCGAACCCGGCGGCGATCGTGAAGTATGGACGCAAGCTCGGCGACTTCACGGTGACGGGCCTGTTCCACGAGGAAGTGGCCCCGTACGGCCAGACCACCAGCTCCTTCGCGATCCCACTCCCGCAGACACGACGCGCGACACTCCATGCGGCGACCTCGCGGCTCTTCGCCGGCGGCACGCTCGGGCTGGAGGCGGGCGGCATCTGGGGTGGTGCCACCCGGGTCGGCCAGAAGTTCCAGGTCGCCGAGGGATCGCCGGGCAACTACCGCGTGCTCCTCGACGAGGTGAAGGACTCGGATGCATTCGGTGGTAAGGCCAAGGTCACCTTCCAGCGTGGCCGCTGGAACTGGTATGCGCAGGGCGCGTCGATGGGGATCGTGGCGGACGGCGGCCCGACCTCGGTGCAGACCTTCACCGGCTGGGGCCTCAAGGACACGGGCCTCAACAACCAGGTGAATGCACTCACGGGTGTCTCCGTGGCGTTCGGCAACCTCACCGTCGCCCCCAACTTCCTCTGGCAGAAGCCGCTGGTCGGGCCGATCCCGCGCGACGTGCCCGCCCCGGGCCGGCCGCGCAACGTGCTCGACGATCCCTTTGCGGTCCGCGGCCAGCGTGAGACGGTCGCCGGGGAACTCCTGCTTACGTGGGACCCGACGCCGGCCACCTGGATGTACCAGTGGGACAATGACCTGCGCGAGGATGCCACCCTGGCCGCGAGCGTCGGCCTCACGGTGCGTCACCTGCCGACCACGATGGACGCCGCCATCGGCATTCTCGGCGACGGCCGCACCACCTTCGCCTTCCCCGGGGCGACGCCAGCGCGCGACCTGTGGGAGGTGCGCGGCCGCGTGATCTCCCGCCTGGGCAACGATACGCGGGCGATCGTGAACTTCTTCCACGGGACGGCCGAGCCTAACGGTGACAGCCAGCGCCTGGTGAAGCGCAGCGGCGGTGACCTGCGGCTCGTCTCCGGGCACATGAAGGTGGTGGGGTCGGCCAAGCTCAACGACTTCGGGCCCTTCGACTACCATCGCGACTTCAACCTGACCTTCCCCTCCCAGTACATGCTCGACGTCTCCTACGTGCTGGGGAAGCCGCAATGGTGGGATGTGCCGGAGACGAAGTTCGGGCTCCGGGGCACGACGCGCAGCCTCGACCGCTATTCCCCCCGCTATTGCCCGGTGCAGGTACCGGACACCGAGGGGAACCCGGTGTGTGATTCCACGGCGCCCGGGTATGCACGGGGACGCGAGTGGGAGATCCGCAGCTACCTGACGGTCGCGTGGTGACCTGGTGGCCGGACCATCGGTGCGTGCGTCGGTAGCTGGCGACACGGACATCCTCGCCCTTGTGGCGCGGATGTCCCGGCAGGAGAAGATCGGCCAGCTGCAGCAGGTGAATGGCGCCGGGGGGCATGTGCCCGATCACCTCCGCGACGCGATTCGTGATGGGCGCGTGGGCGCGGTCCTCAATGAGGTGCAGGTCGAGACCGTCAACGAGCTCCA
>JAEUJL010000093.1 GCA_016794835.1 Gemmatimonadota bacterium
GCCCCGGTCCGCGCTCCCCTGGTGTGCCTGGAACGGGCCACCCACCGCCCACCGCTGCGGGACCTCGTCAAACATCCGGATCGGGCGGTTGCGGTCCTCACTAAACAGGAAGAACTCCGCCCACCCGTAGCGCTGCCGCAGCGCGTCCAGCTCGCTGCGCGACGCCACGCGCTCCATGTCCGTAAAGCTGCTGAACGCGTCGATGGACTCGAACCGCAGCACCTCCGCCTGGGGGAGCTGCCGGTACCCACGAAATCGCGCGTTGTCGGGGGTGAGCGCGTTCCGCAGGAGCCACTCGCGTTGCGCCGCATCGTCGGGCGAGCGCCAGGTGAGCTTGGGGTACGGCGACCGGAAGGTGCCGGTGTAGGGGAGGTAATAGATGTGGTACGTCCCTGGGACAGTCGGGGGCTGGAAGACGATCTCCCCGAACTCGCGCGTGATCTCCATCCGTGCGGCGTTGACCACGCGGCGGTTGGTGGCGGCATCGATCACCACCACCTGGACGTCCTCCGGTGTCTTGTCACGGCGCCTCCAGTCCAGCCGCGCCAGCACCGCGTCGGCGCGGGTGTTGACCTGCACCACCGCCCGGTGATTGCCCAGCGAGTCCGGCTCCCAGCCGGGGCGTGACTGGGCCAGGGCGCAGGCGGGCGCGAGGGCGAGGGCAATGACGTGGAGGCGCATCCCACAAGATGCGATGGCCCACCGCTCCGAGGAACAACCGGTCACCGCCGTGTGCGGCCCGTCCCACCCACGTTCCGCCAGGGCGCGGCCGGCCGCATCGTGCCCCCATCGCCCCGACCCGTCCATGACCCGCTCGTATCGCGTGTTGGCCCTCGCCGTCGCCGTCCTCTCCTGCTCGACGGCCGGCTCGCAGGTGCCGCCGGTGGCCATCAACGGTCCGGTGGACGACCGGGCCCGGGCCATCCTCGAGCGAGACGCCGCACGGCTGGTCGCGTTCCGCCGCGACCTGCACCGTCACCCCGAGACGTCGGGGAACGAAGTGCGAACGGCGCAGGCCGTGGTCACCGAGCTTCGCCGGCTGGGGCTCACCGACATTCGCACGGGGATTGGCGGCCACGGCGTCGTCGCCCTCGTGCGCGGTCGCCGCCCGGGGCCGACCGTGGCCTATCGCGCCGACATGGATGCGGTGCCCTCCAGCGCCCCGGATCCCGTGGAGTTCCGGTCAGTGACCGACGGCGTCCGGCACATCTGCGGCCACGACATCCATACCACGATCGGGGTCGCCCTCGCCGGGATCATGCACAGCCTGCGGGACTCCCTCACAGGCACCGTCCTGTTTGTCTTCCAGCCGGCGGAAGAACGCGCGACCGGCGCCAACGCCATGCTCGGCGCGGGGGCCTTCGGGAGCGAACGGCCGGTCGCGATCTACGGGCTCCACACCGCGCCCTACGAGGTCGGCGTGCTCGGCACCGTGCCCGGCCCCATGATGGGGGGCCGCGACCCGTTCACCGTCACGCTTGCCGGCCCCGGCGACCTGTCGACGGCGACCAACGTCGCACTGCAGGCCCTGCAACAGCTGGCCACGGTCACCCCGGACCAGTCGTTCGCCAACCAGCCGTTCGACTTCATCTCCGTCAGTCTCGCCCCGCCGCAGGTGTCGCCGGGTCGCACGACCCTGTCGGGCACGGTCTCCGTTGCCGCAGCCGCCTCGCGCATGCGGGCCCAATCACTCGTCACCACCGGCCTGGCCGCCATGATGCCGGCGGGCGTCACCGTGCAGGGGACCTACCAGGCCAAGGCGATCGCCGGGGTGACCAATGACACCGCGCTCACCACGCGCGCGACGACCGCCATTCGCGCACAACTCGGCGCGGGCGCCGTCCGCGCGGTGACGGGGATCGTCCCCGCGTTCAGCGAGGATTTCGGCGCGTTCCAGGAGCGCATCCCGGGTGTCTTCTACTTCCTGGGCGTGTCGA
>JAEUJL010000094.1 GCA_016794835.1 Gemmatimonadota bacterium
GTGGCGCTGCTGGTCCACCGCGGATGGGCCTACGCCGCGGACGGGATGCAGGTGAACGATTCGCTGTGGCGCGAGGAGGCCCAGGGGCGCGTGGAGGGATTCGTCGAGGTGTTTGCGGACGGCACGGGGCCGGTGCGGGTCCCGACCGTGCCACGCGGGATCCGGCGCCTCGACTTCGATTCGTTGCAGGCCATGCTGCCGTATCCCATCGCGCCGGTGATCGCCGTCCAACAGGTCGGTGCCGGCATCCAGACCACGGTCGCGCATCCCTTCCGGCTCGAACGTCCGACGTTGGATGAAGGTCCCCACCGGGGGTATGCCCTCCAATGGTTCGCCTTCGCCGGCATCACCATCCTCGGGACGGCCGCGGTGGTCCTCCGGGAACGGCAGGCCCGGTCGGCCTAACGCGAGGTACGCGCGTCGCCGAGTGACAGCACGACCACGGCGGTCATGATGAGCGCGCCCCCAACGACCATGGGCAGGGTCACCGGCTGCCCGACCATGGCGGCGGCGAGCAGGGCCGCGAAGATGGGCTCGACCGTGGACACGATCGACGTTCGCACGGGCCCGAGGGTCGTCAGGCCGCGCAGGAAGAGGAGCAGTGCGACGGCCGTCGAGAAGACTCCGGTGGCCAGCGCGGCCCCCCATGCCGCCACCGTGGCGTCCGGGGTGAACTCCCCGCGGGCGGGCGCGCCGACCAGGAAGACCAGGGCGACCCCCGCGGTCACGAGCCAGGTGGCGCGGAGCGCGGGCACGCCGATCATCACGCGCGACATCAGCGGGACATAGATCGCGTACACCACGGCGGCCCCGAGGCCGAGGGCCACGCCCCACGGATGGAGGGCGGCGCGCCCGGGCCATCCGACCAGGCAGGTCACTCCAACCAGGGAAAGCACCAGCGCCACGACGCGCGCGACGCTCAGGCGCTCCGTCCCGCGCCAGGCGGCCCCGAGGGTGATCCAGGCCGGGAAGGTGTAGAACAGGGCGACCAGGGCGGCGGCCGGGATCCAGGCCAGGGCCGCGAGGGAGAGAACCGCGACCAGCGACTGGCCCACGGCCCCCAGGGCCATGATGCGCGCGTCCACCGCGCGTCCCGGCGGTGGGGCGGCGTCGCGGTGCACAAAAGGGGTGAGGACCACGGTCGCCGCCACGAAGCGCACGAGCAGGAAGAAGCTCAGGGCCATCCCGTCGCGCGTCGCGACGATGGTCCAGATCGAGATGAGCGAGAACCCCAATGCGGCGAGGGCGACGGCGCCCGCGGCGCGTCGCTCCGCGGGCGACCAGCCGGTCATGCGACGCTCAGCAACGCGCGGGCCAGCGAGAAGTAGACGACCAACCCGGTCACGTCCACGAGCGACGCGACGAACGGCGACGAGGCGATGGCGGGGTCGACATTGAGCCGCTGGAAGCCTAACGGGAGCATGGCGCCGACCACCGCGCCGACCACCACCACGCCGACGAGCGTGAGCGCGACGACGGCGGCGACATTGATCTCGGTCCCCCACAGCAACGCCCGCCCGAAGCCCAGGAGCCCCAGGCAGGTTCCGAGCACGAGCCCCTGACCCAGCTCCCGCGCGAGGATGCGCCACACATCGGACCCGTCCACGTCGCCGACGGCCAGGGCCCGCGTGATGAGCGTCGCGCTCTGGGAGCCCGAGTTCCCGCCGGACGAGATGATGAGGGGGATGAAGACGGTCAGCGTGAGGACCGCGGCCAGGGTGCTCTCGTAGTGCCGCATGGCCGTCCCGGTGAACATCTCGCCGATGAACAGGAAGACGAGCCAGCCCACGCGCTTGCGCGCCACGCTCCAGAACCCCGCCTGGAAGTAGGGGACCTCGAGGGGTTGGACGGCGCCCTGCTTCTGCGCGTCCTCGGTCTGCTCCTCCACCATCGCGTCGATGACGTCGTCGACCGTGATGACGCCGATGATGCGGTCGAAGCCGTCGACGACGGGGACGGCCACCAGGTCATACTCCGACGTGAACCGGGCCACATCGGCGCGGTCCGCGGTGGCGGGGACCTTCACGACCTCCGTCCAGGCGATATCGGCGACCCGCGCATCGTCGGGCGCGGCCACCAGTTCGCGCAAGGAGAGCACGCCGACGAGCGCGTTGCGCTCGTCCACGACATAGATGGCGTGCATCGCTTCCTTGCGCCCGCTGCGCGCGGCCATCCGCACCTGGCCGAGGGCGTCCTGGACGCTCATGTCCTGCATCACCGAGACGAACTCGGTGGTCATCAGGCCGCCGGCGGTGTCCGGCTCGTACTGGAGGAGGCGTTCGGTTTCCTGCCGTGCCTCGTCGGGGAGGTCGTGCAGGATCTCATCGGCCGTCTCTTCCTCGAGTTCCTCGAGGACGTCGGCGCGCTCGTCCGGCGTCATCTCGGAGACCAGCGCCGCGGCCTGCGCCGGGCTCATCTCCTCCAGGAGGTCGATCCGGATCTCGTCGTCGAGGTACTCGACCACGTCCGCCGCGCGTGCGGGGCCGAGGACGCGGAGGAACTCCCCGAGCTTCTCGCGAGGCAACATCTCCGCAACATCTGCGAGGTCCTTCGGGTGCAGTTCCTCGGTCTCGGCGGCGATGTCGCCGGGCGACTCCTCGAGCAGGGCGAGGATGTCGGGGGCGAGGAGCGCCGCGAGTTCGCGGTCGTGGGAGCGCTGTGGTGGAGTCATGGGACGCCTCGACTCAGGCGATGAAGCGTCGCGGGGGCGCGGACGCTGGCGGCGCAACTTACGGCTGTCGTCACGGCTGAACAACGGGTGAAGCCGCTCCTACGGTTGTGCGACCGACACCGCGTCCAACCATCGGTGCCCTGGGGGTGTCTCAGGGGAGCTTCCACCTACGTACCGATGCGACGTGTCCTGTTCGTGACGTTCATGGCCGCTGGGGCCGCCGCCGATGCCCAGCAACTCGCCGCGAAGTCACCGGCGACCGCGCGGGCCGTGGCGCCGTTCGTGACCGAGGCGGTGCGGGCGGCCACCGCACCAGTGATCGACGGCCGGGATCGCGACGAGGTCTGGGCGAAGGCGCAGGTGCTCGACGGATTCCGTCAGTTTGACCCGGTGGAGGACGCGGACCCGACGCTGCGCACCGAGGCGCGGTTCGCCTACGACGAGAAGAACCTCTATGTGCTCGTCCGCGCCTTCGATCCGCACCCGGACTCGATCATGGCGCTCCTGTCGCGGCGGGACGAGCGCACGCAGTCGGACTACATCCGCGTCATGATCGACTCGTACCACGATCGGCGCACGGGCTACCAGTTCATCGTCAATCCCGCGGGAGTCCAGCGGGACATCTACCTCTACAATGACGGGGAGCAGGACGAGACCTGGAATGCGGTCTGGGACGCCAGGACGGCCATCGATTCCCTCGGATGGATCGCCGAGTTCCGCATTCCCCTGAGCCAGTTGCGGTTCGCCCCACGCGATGAACACACCTTCGGCGTGGGGGTGCAGCGGGAGGTAGCGCGGCTCAATGAGCGCAGCAGCTGGCCGCTGTACCGGCGCACCGCGTTCGGGATCGCCTCGCAGCTGGGGGAGATTCGCGGGATCCGCGGCATCGGCGGGAATCGTCGTGTGGAGCTCATGCCGTACTCGGTGCAGTCCAACGAGTCGAGGGCCCGCGGCGCCGGCTGGGGGCGAACCCAGCGCTCCACCGTTGGGGCAGACCTCAAGCTGGGCATCTCATCCAACCTCACGCTCGATGCGACGATCAATCCCGACTTCGGGCAGGTCGAGGCGGATCCGGCGGTCCTCAATTTGGGGGCGTTCGAGCAGTTCTTCGAGGAGCGGAGGCCGTTCTTCCTGGAGGGGACGGGGATCTTCTCCTTCGCGATCGACTGCAACGATGGCCAGTGCACCGGACCGTTCTATTCACGTCGGGTCGGCCGGGCCCCGCAAACAGGGTTTGTCAGCCCGGACCCGCATGCCGTCCCGACCTCGAGCACCATCCTCGGCGCGGCGAAGCTCACCGGGCGCCTGTCCAACGGGATGTCCATCGGCGTGATGAATGCGATGACGGGTCGCGAGGCGGTCGCCGACTCGCTGACAGTGGAGCCGCGCGCGAACTACTTCGTGGCCCGGATGCAGCAGGACCTCCGTGGCGGGCGCAGCGGATTCGGGGCGATTGTGTCCGCGACCAACCGCAGCCTGGATGCGCAGACCCGCGACTTCCTGCGCCGCGACGCCTACACCGCCGGCATCGACTTCCGGCACCGGTTTGGCCCGGGGGACAACCTGCAGGTTTCGGGACACGTGCTCGGCAGCGCCGTGCATGGGAGCGAGCCAGCGATCGCGCGGACCCAACGGAGCGGAGTGCATTTCTACCAGCGGCCGGACGATGACATCGCCTTCGACTCGACGCGCACCAGCCTCGGCGGGCTCAGCTCGGGGATCGGGATCAACAAGAGTGGCGGCGGCATCACGCGGTTCCATACCGGGTTGTGGTACAAGTCACCCGGCCTGGAGGTGAACGACCTGGGGTACATGCAGAGCGCCAACAGCATGGGGCACTCGCTCTGGTTTGCCCTGGTGTTCCAACAGCCGCGGGCGTTCTACCGCCGGCTGCAGGTGAACTTCAACCAGTGGAACTCGTTCTTCACGGATGGCTTGTCGACCGGGCGGGGCGGGAACATCAACCTGAACGGCCAACTGAAGAACATGTGGTTCTTCTATGGCGGGGTGGGTGGTGAGCTCGGGTCGTACTGCGGCGCCTGCCTGCGCGGCGGTCCGGCACTCTTCGAGCTGCCCCGGATGTTCAGTTTCATGGGGTTCGGCGGGGACCAGCGGAAGGCGGTCGTGCCGGAGTTCAACTTCAACTACAGCCGCGGCGACGTGGGGCGTTCGCACAACCTGGGGCTGGGGCCGCGCGTGAACATCCGCGTGGCGTCCCGGTTCTCCGCCTCGCTCGGGGTGAACTACAACCGGAACGTCGACGATCGCCAGTGGATCGCGAACTACGGCGCGGTCGGGGGCGACAGCACGAAATACACGGTCGCGCACCTCGACCAGAAGACGGTGGCCCTGACCTCCCGCGTGAACTGGACGGCGTCCCCCACGCTCTCCGTGCAGCTCTATGCGCAGCCGTTTGCCACGGGTGGTTCGTACACGGACTGGCGCCATGTGCGCGATCCCCGCAACCGGACGTATGAGGCGCAGTTCACCCCCTACGGCGCGGGAGCGGATCCGGACGGGTTCAACTTCAAGCAGTTCCGGTCCAACACGGTCGTGCGGTGGGAGTACCGCCCGGGGTCCACCCTGTTCTTCGTGTGGCAACAAGGGCGCACGCAGGATCACCTGGACCCGGGATCATTCCAGTTCGGGCGCGACTATCGCAACCTGTTCGATGCGCATCCGCAAAACACCTTCCTCATCAAGGCGAGTTACTGGATGGGGTTGTAGCACGATGCGCGCGGTGATCACGTCCGGCACGTGATGATGCGAGGGGGCGCGAATTGCGGGGGCTTCACTTCCGGCTTTCGCGCCCCACTCCTATATTCGCGCAGACCCCTCCAAGGGATTGCGTGAGCTCCAGTCGCCGCACCTTCCTCAAGAACTCGTCTCGCGCCGCGGCCGCCCTCGGCATCGCCGCGCACCTCCCCGCCCAGCACGTCATCACGGGGAACGGATCCGCGATCACCGGCGGCGCTGGCCCGATTGATCCCGGTGACCCGGTCCTTCGCGAACTCGCGAAGGTGGCCCTCGATGAAGCGCGACGGGCCGGTGCCAGCTACGCCGATGTGCGCTTCTCCCGCAACCGATCGCGCAACGTCTTCACCCGCGAGCGGCGGGTGCAGGGCATCTCCGACAACGACACCTTCGGGTTTGGGGTGCGTGCGTTGGTCGAGGGCACCTGGGGATTTGCTGCCTCCAGCCAGGTCACGCGGGACGAGGTGGCGAGGGTCGCGCGACAGGCGGTGACCCAGGGAAAAGCCAACCGGGTCGCACAGCTCCGTCCCGTGCAGCTGGCACCGGCGGACCCAACGCCGAACGGCGAGTGGAAGAGCCCGATCCAGGTGGACCCGTTCACCGTCGCGGTCGAGGACAAGATCGCACTGCTCCTGGCCGCCAATGAAGCGGCGCTCAAGGTGCGGGGCGCGCGGTTCGTGAATTCGTCGATGTTCTTCCTCCGCGAGGAGAAGACCTTCGCCAACACGGACGGCACCTTCACCGCACAGACGATCTACCGGGTCTCGACCGGGCTCAACATCACCGCGGTCTCAGCGGACAACTCCGACTTCCAGTCGCTGCAATCGTACGAGACCCAGCCGATGGGGCTGGGCTACGAGTACGTCACCAACTCCAAGCTGGTCGAGAACGCCCCGCGATGGGCGGACCTGGCGGTGCAGAAGCTCTCGGCGAAGCCGGTGGATGTGGGGCGCTACGACCTGGTCCTGCACCCGTCACACCTGGGGCTCACGTTGCACGAGGCCATCGCCCACCCCACCGAGCTGGATCGGGCCTACGGCTTCGAAGCGAACTACGCCGGCACGAGCTTCGTCGCGCCACCGGAGAAGGTCCTCGGCAAGTTCCGCTACGGCCCGGAGTTCATGAACGTGGTGGGTGACCGGCACCAGCCCGGGTCGCTCTCGGCCGTTGGCTGGGACGACGAGGGGGTCAAGCCCGAGGAGTTCCACATCATCAAGGCAGGGCTCGTCAACGACTACCAGACCACGCGCGAACAGGCGATGTGGCTGGATTGGTGGTACAAGCAGCAGGGCCGTCCCACGCGGTCGCACGGCTGTTCGTATGCGCAGTCCTGGGCGGACGTGCAGTTCCAGCGCATGCCCAACGTCTCGCTGCTCCCCGGGGAAAAGGACCTCTCGTTCGAGGACCTGATCGCCGCCACGGATCGCGGGATCGCCATCGTCGGTGACGGCTCGTTCTCGATCGACCAGCAGCGATACAACGCCCAGTTCGGCGGCCAGCTGTTCTACGAGATTCGCGGCGGCAAGGTCGTGGGGATGCTCAAGGACGTGGCGTACCAGATCCAGACGCCGGTGTTCTGGAACGCGATCGACATGATCGGCGGAAAGAGCAGCTACATGCTCTGGGGGGCGTTCGGGGACGGGAAGGGCCAGCCGGCGCAGTCGAACGCCATCTCGCATGGGTGCCCGCCGACCCGCCACCGCCAGATCAACGTCATCAACACGGGGCGGCAGGGATGAGCGACCTCCACACGCTCCAGGGCGCACGGGTGCTGTCCCGCGCCGAAGCCGAGTCGCTGGCCAAGCGGGTCCTCGGGTTCTCGCAGGCGGAGGCCGCGCGGGTGTCCATCAACTCCGGCAATCGCGGCAACACGCGATTCGCCGTGAACCAGGTCTCGACCGGTGGCGACAACTTCAATACCTCGGTCACGATCCTGAGTTGGGTGGGGAAGCGCAGCGGGTCCGTGACGACCAACAAGCTGGACGACGCCGCGCTCCGCGAAGCGGTGCAGATGAGTGAGCGGATCGCACGGCTGTCCCCTGAGGATCCGGAGGCGATGCCCGAGCTCGAGCCGCAGCAGTACGCGGCGTACGACGGGTGGAGCGATGCCACCGCCGGCCTCGATCCCTCCACGCGGGCGGCCGCGACCCGGGAGATCACCGAGGCCTCGCGCCAGGCGGGACTCATCTCCACCGGGTACCTCGAGACGCAGGCGGGGGCGACGGCGATCGCGAACTCGAAGGGGCTGTTCGCCTACACACGGCAGACGGGGCTCGCCTTCACCACGACGGTTCGCACCGAGGACGGCACGGGGTCAGGGTGGGCGGGCACGGCGTCCCATGACTGGACCCGCGTGAATCCCGGGGCGCTGGCGGCGCGCGCGATCGACAAGGCGAAGCGGTCCCAGAATCCCGTGGCCATTGAACCCGGGCGGTATACGGTCATCCTCGAACCGACCGCGGTGGGTAACCTGGTGCAGCTGATCAGCGGCGCGGTGAGCGCGCGCAGTGCGGAGGAAGGTCGCTCGTTCTTCTCCAGGCAGGGCGGCGGCACCAAGGTGGGGCTCAAGGTCGTCGATGAGCGGGTGACGCTGACGAGCGATCCGGCCGATCCTGAGGCATACGCCTCACCGTTCTCGGGCGACGGGCTCCCCAATCGCAAGACCACGTGGATCGAGAATGGCGTGGTGAAGAACCTCGCGTACGACCGGTACTGGGCGTCCCGCAAGGGCGTGGAGCCGGTGTCCGCGGGGGGAACGCTCCGCATGAGCGGTGGGACCGCCACGATCGAGGAGCTGATTGCCTCGACGCAACGCGGGCTCCTCGTGACGCGGTTCTGGTATATCCGAGGCGTGGACCCGCGTACGATCCTCTATACAGGGCTCACGCGGGATGGCACCTTCCTGATCGAGAACGGCCGGATCACGCGGGCGGTGAAGAACCTGCGCTTCAACGAATCGCCGATCTTCATGCTGAACAACCTGGAAGCGATAGGGCGTCCGGAGCGGGTGAGCGCGAGTGAATCGGGTGGGCCGGGGAGCGCGATTGTGGTCCCGCCGATAAAATGTCGTGAATTCAACTTTACGAGCTTGAGTGACGCGATATAGATTGTGGTGGTCTTATTGATGATCCTCGGTT
Source organism: Gemmatimonadota bacterium (assembly GCA_016794835.1). GTDB lineage: Bacteria > Gemmatimonadota > Gemmatimonadetes > Gemmatimonadales > Gemmatimonadaceae > RBC101. The sequence continues at coordinate 8,563 of JAEUJL010000094.1, forward strand.
CGTCAGGCACAGTCGTCGGGTGCCAGAGGTTCTCGGGACGCGATGAGACGGTACGTTGGTTCGGGTAGTTTCGCAGAATAGCGCCGCTCGCTGGCGCGAACGAACAACCGGGTGAGCGATCGTCCGGTTGCTGCCGACCACTCCACCGGGGGAATGGAACGGCAAAAACCACAGACCAGGAGATTTTCTCATGGCTGCCAAGAAGAAGACTGCGAAGAAGGCCACCAAGAAGAAGGCCGCGAAGAAGAAGAAGTAAGCGGTCAGTGGTCCCAACCAACAAAAAGGCCGACGCGAAGCTGCGTCGGCTTTTTTGTTTTCCCGGTCGCCGCGTGGGCGACGCGACCCGTCAGGCGGGCTGGGGGGCGGCGCTCGTCGCCAGTCCGGGTTCGTCTTCCTGGCCCCAGACGTAGGCCCAGAACCGCGGCGCCGGCTCAGGCAGGCTGCCCCCGGAAATCACGATGCCCACGGGCTCGTCGTCGATCTCGAAAGTCGTACTGAAGTGTTCCATGTCCCCTCACCCTGTATGTGGTTCACTGTGTGTCTCCGGATAGACACCTATACCTACGCTCGACCCCGTGTTCCGGATTCCACGCCACATGGTCAGGACCGGCAGATAAAAAGCCGCAGCCGACGAGAACGGTTCGCCGGCTGCGGCTGCGGCATCACACCGCCTGTCTAGCGGAAGCCAGCAAAGCACAACGCGTGCCGCCGGCTACGACGCACGCGGCCGCCTAAAACGGGGGGCGGCAAGGCTGAGGTCGTCGCGAAGTGACACGGGGGTGAGTGGACACCGTGTCGGCCGGACACGCGCCGTCAGGCGACGGCTTTCCGCGCGATGAACGAGTCGTGGGTGAGCTGGGAGACCGCCCAACCATCGTAGCGCTGGACCAGGTCCTCGCAGCTCACGGCGGACTGGCCGGCGACGAGGGTGCGGACGAGGTGGACCCCGCCGTCCAGCGTGGCGCTCTTGAGGATCTCGATGACCCGGACGCGCTCCTCCATAGAGAGGCGCTCGAAGGCCGCCGGGGTGGAGACCACGCAGTGCAGGGGCTCGCTCGGGTACCAGCGCTCCAGGGGGCCGGACATCCCGTGGACGCGGGAGGCGAGCCCGACCTGCCCTGCGGCGGCCAGCACGCGGTCGACGGCATCCGGGTCGTGCTCGACGGTGGTGACCTGGCAGCCGTGGGCGGTCAGGTAGAGGGTCGTCGCCTCGTCGGGCGTCCCCACCACGAGCACGTTCGCATTCGGGGTGGCCGGGGTCGCCTGGACCAGGGGGGCGTCGGCGGCCATCCCCCAGTGCTCCGGGCGACGGTACAGCTCGAGGAGCTTGAGGCGGCGGCGGCGCCAGGTGGTGAAGGACGGCAGCCGGAGGCGCCCCCGGATGATCCGGTCGACTTCTGCGCAGAGCACGACCTCGCCGAGGAGGAGTTGCTCGCTGTCGCGCATGACGGCGACGGCTTCATCGCCGATGCGGAGGATCGCCGAACGCGGGATCGAGTCCTTATAGTTCTCGATCTCCTGCTCCACGTAGCATTCGTACTCGTGCTTGAGCGAACGCGTGAATCCGGTCATGCCCCTGCGCGATAGGCGTAGTCCCTAAATAAGGCCCTCTCGTCAGGCGCGCAAGTGTTAGGCACACCCTCGTCAGGCACTCGTCAGGCACCCATGGGGAAATCCTCGCTGGTTCGGATTCGCGAAGGCGTCGCGCTCGGCGACCTCCACCTGGAGGGACAGGTGGAGTCGGTGGCGACGTACCTCATCGAGACCCGCGACGGCGTGGCCGTCGTCGACCCGGGTCCCACCTCCTGCGCCGACGCCTTTCACGAGGCGCTCCGCCTGTTTGGGGCCGGGGTGGGCGATGTCCGCCACGTCCTGCTGACCCACATTCACCTCGACCACGCCGGCTACACCGGTTCCCTGGTCCGCCGCGCGCCGCGCGCGACCGTGCACGTGCACGAGGTCGGCGCCCCACACCTCGTCGACCCCACGCGCTTGCTTGCGAGTGCACGCCGCATCTACGGCAGCGACATGGACCGACTCTGGGGCGACTTCCTGGCGGTGCCCGCCGATCGCCTCCACGTGTTGTCGGGGGGCGAGCGCCTCGACCTCGGTGATCGGCGCTGGCGCGTGGCCGCGACGCCGGGACACGCGATCCACCACGTCGCCTTCCTCGACGAGCGCGAGGGGCTCGCCTGGACCGGCGATGTCGCCGGGGAGGCCACGCAACACGGCACGCCGGCGCT
>JAEUJL010000107.1 GCA_016794835.1 Gemmatimonadota bacterium
GTGGCCGGGCGTGGCTTTGGCGTGGTGGCCGACGAGGTGCGCAAGCTGGCCGAACAGGCGCAGGCCGCGGCCGACGACGTGACGCAGCTGACGCGGACGGTCACCGCGCGCGTCGAGAGCACCACGCGGGCCATGGAAGCCGGCGTCCTCCAGGTGGCCGAGATCGAGAGCGTGTCCCGCGAGCTGGATAGCGCCCTGAACACCATCACCCTCTCGGCGAGCCGGACGCGCCAGGCCGCATCGAGCGCCGCCGACCTCGCGCGCAGCAATGCCCAGTTTGTCTCCAGCGCGGCGCGCAGCGTGGAATCCGCCGCGCGCACGGCCGAGGGGTATGCCGCGGCGGCCCAGCAGGTGAGCGCCTCCACCCAGGAGCAGAGCGCCGCATGCGAGCAGATGAGCTCGGCCTCCACCCAGCTCCTGCACGGCGCCATGCAGCTCCGCGAACTGGTGGGCGGACTCAAGGGATAGGCAAACGCCGCACCCTGCGGGCCCCGGGGACCGACCCGGTGGTCCCTTGCGCGGCTCGCCATCTTCCCCTTTCCTGTTCGCCCGGCCCTTGAACCTCCCTCGCACCCCTCGGTGACTGCTCCGCGTCCTGCCGTCCTCCTCCTGAGCGGAGGGCTTGATTCCACCACCCTGCTCGCCATGGCCCGGGCGGAGGGATTCGCCGTTCACGCGCTTTCCTTCCGCTACGGGCAGCGCAACGCACGGGAACTCGAGGCGGCCAGCAAGGTCGCGAAGGCCAGCGGCGTCGCCCAGCATCGCATCGCCGAGATCGACCTGCGCATGTTTGGTGGCTCGGCGCTGACCGCCGATCTCGATGTCCCGAAGGACGCCGTGGGGGACGACCACATCCCGATCACCTACGTGCCCGCGCGGAACACGATCTTCCTGTCGTTCGCGTTGGCATGGGCCGAGGTCCTCGGTGCCTCGGACATCTTCATTGGCGTCAACGCCCTCGACTACAGTGGCTACCCGGACTGCCGGCCGGCCTTCATCGAGGCGTTCGAGCGCATGGCCAACCTCGCGACCCGCGCCGGGGTCGAGGGCACGGCGCCGATTCGCATCCGGACCCCGCTCATCCAGATGTCCAAGGCCCAGATCATCGCGACCGGGGTGCGGCTTGGCGTGGACTACGCCGCGACGTTAAGCTGCTATGACCCGGACGTGGCCGCAAACGCCTGCGGGCACTGCGATGCCTGCCTCCTGCGGGCGCGCGGGTTCGCCGAAGCGGGAGTGACCGACCCGACCCGCTACCAGGAACGCTGATGTACGCCGTCAAGGAGATTTTCTACACGCTGCAGGGCGAGGGGATGCAGGCGGGGCGACCTGCCGTGTTCTGTCGCTTTTCCGGATGCAACCTGTGGAGCGGGCGTGAGGTCGACCGATCGACGGCGGTGTGCACCATCTGCGATACCGACTTTGTGGGGCTTGGCCCCGACGGCGGTCGATTCGCGAACCCCGACGCACTGGCGGATGCCGTCGCCTCGCGTTGGCCATCCGGCTCGACGGCCAGGAAGCTGGTGGTCTGCACGGGCGGCGAGCCACTGCTCCAACTCGACGATGCCGCCGTTGCCGCGCTGCACGCGCGCGGCTTCGAGGTCGCCGTCGAGACCAACGGCACCGTGCCTGCCCCGCTCGGGATCGACTGGACCTGCGTGAGCCCCAAGGCGCGGGCCGAGCTGACGATCACCAGCGGCGACGAGCTGAAACTCGTGTACCCCCAGCCGCTGGCAATGCCCGAAGCGTTCGCCAACCTCAAGTTCCGCTATTTCTCCCTGCAGCCCATGGACGGTCCGAACCGCGAGGCCAACACCGCCGCCGCAGTGGCGTACTGCCTGGCGCATCCGCAGTGGCGGCTCAGCCTCCAAACACACAAGCTGTTGGGCTTGCGGTAGCGCTTCTCCCCACGCCCCACGCCCCCTGCGACCCGCGACCCGCGCCCTGCGCCCTGCAACCTGCGCTCTCCCCATCCACCGTCTCCCTCTTCGCGTGCTGCTCTTCAAGGACTTCGCCTTCGAGGCGGCCCATCGTCTGCCGAACGTCCCGGACGGGCACAAGTGCGCGCGGCTGCACGGCCACTCGTTCCACGTCCGCGTGACGGTGGCCGGCCCGGTGGGCGAGACCACCGGTTGGGTCATGGACTTCGCCGACCTCAAGGTGGCGTGTGCGCCGATCATCGACGCACTGGACCACCGCTACCTGAATGAAATCCCCGGGCTGGAGAACCCGACGAGCGAGGTCATCGCCATCTGGCTGTGGGATCGGATCGCGCCACGGCTCGCCGGGCTGGCCTCGATCGAGGTCCGGGAAACCTGTACCTCGGGGTGCATCTACCGCGGGGAGGGTGTCGCCCGGGGGTCGCCCGGGGTAGATTGACCGATTCTTCGGCACCTCCCTTGTCCATGTCCTGGCGCTCCACCCTCTGCGTGACGGTCCTCGCCGCCTCGGTCCTCGCGACCGACGCGCAGGCGCAGCGCACGCGAGCGCCGCGGAAGAAGCCGTTTGAGGCGCTGAGCCAGAGCGCGCAGCGCCTCAAGCAGAGCGCCGCCGATCGGCTGGGATTCCGCGAAGCGCCGCGGGACAGCCTGGTGGCCGTGGACCTGCCTGAAGCGCTCGCGCATGACTCGGTCGTCAGCGCCGCACGCTCACAGCTGGGGGCGCGGTACATCCTCGGCGCCGAGCGCCCTGGGGTCGCCTTTGATTGCAGCGGCTTGGTGCGGTTCGTGATGGCGGCCTTGCGCATCGACCTCCCCCGCACGGCACACGAGCAGGCCCAGCGCGGCCAGCTCGTGGAGCGCGAAGTCCATGCACTGCGGCCCGGCGACCTGCTCACCTTTGGCCGGGGCAGCCGTGTGACACACATCGGCGTCTACGTTGGCGAGGGGCGGTTCGTCCACGCGAGCACCTCAAAGCGCCGCGTCATCGAGGCATCGATCGACCAGCCGGGTACCTGGTTCCGCAGGAACTGGATGGGGGTCCGGCGGCTCCTCGCCACGACCGAAGTCGCCGACACCACGGGCTAGGCAGGCGCAGGGCTCCAATCACCAGCGCGGATCCCACAGGGTCCGCGCTGTTCGTTTTCGGACACTCGTTCCCGGACGCGAACACTCCCGCGGAACCTCGGCCACAGACATCTCGTTGCGTCGCAACGGGTTGCCGGTTCGCCGGGATCGGCACAGTTCTTCCCTTGCATCCGGTGAGAACCCTTCGCGCCCTCACGCTGTCGAACCCCCCGTCATGGACGTCAAGCGCGCACCACAGAAGAAGACCAAGCGAAACGTGCTGTTCGCGGCCGGCGCCGTTGCCATCGTCGCGACGACGGTCGCCCTCGCCAACCTCGAGGCCCGGCCGCAGGGCGTCGCTCGCGCCGAGCTCTGGATTGACTCGGTCGTTCGCGGCACGATGGTCCGGCAGGTCCGGGCCCCCGGGACCCTCGTCCCCGAACAGATGCGGTTTGTCGCGGCCGTCACGGCCGGACGCGTCGAGGCCCGACCGCTCCGTCCCGGGTCGCCCGTGACGCGCACCACCGTGATCCTGGAACTGAGCAACCCTGAAGTGCAGCTGCAGGCGCTCGATGCGCAGCGCCAGCTCACCCAGGCGGAGCAGGACTTTGTCACGCTCCGCACCACGCTCCAGAGCAATCGCCTGAACCAGGCCGGCACCGTCGCACAGCTCAAGGCCCAGCATGCCAATGCGGTGCGCGAGGCGGCGGTGATGGAAGGGTTGGCGGCGAAGGACCTCGGGTCCCGCAACGAGGTGGAACGCGCCAAGGAGTCGGCGGCCGAGCTGGCCACGCGCGTCAAGTACGAGGAACAGCGGCTGGACCTGCTGGCCGGCGCCCTCGACGAACAACTCGAGAAGGCGCAGGCCAATGTCGACCGGCTGCGGGCCATCGCCCGATTCCAGGCGGAGCGGGTCGCCTCCATGCGCGTGCTCGCGGGCGAGGATGGAGTGCTGCAGTCGCTCAACTGGGAGTTGGGCCAGTGGGTGAACCCGGGGCAGGAACTCGCCCGGGTGGCCCAGCCCGGCAAGCTCAAGGCGGTCCTGCGCGTCCCGGAGACGCAGGTGAAGGACGTGGTGCTCGGCCAGAAGGCGTCGATCGACACGCGCAACGGCCTGATCGATGGGCGTGTGATGCGCGTCGATCCGATCTCGCAGAATGGGACGGTGACCGTTGAGGTGGCGCTGGAGGGCGAACTCCCCAAGGGAGCCCGCGCCGACCTGTCGGTCGATGGCGTCATCGAGCTCGAGCGGCTGGAGAGCGTGCTCTACGTGGCGCGCCCGGCCTACGGGCAGCCGGAGAGCACCGTCGGCTTGTTCAAGGTCAGCGCCGACGGCAAGACGGCCGAGCGCCTGAGCGTGAAACTGGGGCGAGCCTCGGTGAGTACGATCGAGGTCCAGCAGGGCCTGCAGCCAGGCGACAGCGTCATCGTCTCCGACATGTCGCGCTTTGACAACGTGCAGAAGGTGAGGATCCAGAGATAGGCAGGACGCGGGACGCGGGACGCGGGACGCGTACCGCGAAGTCGTGAGTCTCCAGCACTAGAGCACTAGCCAGCACGGACAACAAGCCACCAGCAACCAGCAACCCACCCACACCATGTCCTCCCCCTCCGCTGACGCCCTCATTCGCATGGAAGGGATCAAGAAGATCTTCTTCACGGACGAAGTCGAGACGCACGCGCTCGCCGACATCCACATGGAGATCCGCCCCGGGGAGTACATCTCGATCAACGGACCGTCCGGGTGCGGCAAGACGACGCTGCTCTCCATCCTCGGCCTGCTCGACACGCCGACCGACGGCACTTACATGTTGAGTGGGGAGAACGTCTCGAACCTCTCGGCGGCCGATCGCGCGCGCATCCGCAACCGGCAGATCGGCTTCATCTTCCAGGCGTTCAACCTCATCGGCGACCTGACGGTCTACGAGAACGTTGAGCTGCCGCTCACCTACCGCGGCATGGCGACGGCCGAGCGCAAGAAGCGCGTGCAGGAAGCGCTGGAGCGCGTGGGGATGTCGCACCGCATGAAGCACTATCCGTCGCAGCTCTCCGGCGGCCAGCAGCAGCGGGTGGCCGTGGCGCGCGCCGTGGCCGGCGATCCCGCCATCCTCCTTGCCGACGAGCCGACGGGAAACCTCGACTCGACCAACGGTGAGGCCGTGATGGAGTTGCTGCGCGAGCTGCACCGCGGCGGCGCGACGATCTGCATGGTCACGCACGACCCACGGTACTCGCGCCACGCCGACCGCCAGATCCACCTGTTCGACGGACGCGTCGTCGACGAGATGGCCGGGGCGCACCACTAATGCCCGAGCCGCGTCGCGTCCCGTCGTCGCGGCACCTCTCCCTGGTGGCGGCCCAGGAGGCCGCCGCCGGTCAGCGACTTTCCCCGGTCCGGGCGGCGGTCGTGGCCGTCGCGCTGGGATGCTGCATCGTGGCCGCGCTGGCGTGGAGCACCGTCCCGGTGCGCCAGCGCGCGGCGACGACCCTCGGAACCACCGCGCTCGTCCAGCCCTGACCGGCTCCGCCCCCCGCGGGGCCCCGACACTCCCATCATGGACTCCCTGCGACAGGACCTGCGGTTCGCCTTGCGATCGTTGGGGCGCTCGCCCGCCTTCACGATCGTCGCCGTCCTCTGCATGGCGTTAGGCATCGCCGCCAACGTCTTCGTCTACAGCCCGTTCAACGCCCTCCTGCTGCGGCCCATGCCGTACCGCGAGGCCGACCAGGTGATGCGGGTCAACACCTGGCGGACGGAGGAATCGCGCCAGAACTGGGCGAGCTGGTCCTGGGCCGACTACCAGGACGTGCGCGCCGGCACCACCAGCCACTTCACGGCCACCGGGCTCTACCGGGTGGGCCAGTGGAATGTGGGCAGCATCGCCGAACCGGAGCGGGTGTCCGGCGCCCGGGTCACGTCGGGCCTGCTCCCGATGCTCGGCTTCCAGGCGGC
>JAEUJL010000122.1 GCA_016794835.1 Gemmatimonadota bacterium
GAGTTTGCCGTGCGTGATGGACGCCTGATCACCGGGCAGCAGCAGTATTCCGGGGCCGCGGCCGCCCGGCTCGTCGTCGAAGCCCTCGGACGGTAGCGTCGCCACCGCCTGCACCCTCCGCGTCCCTGAACATGAGCCCCACGGGAGTCACCGTCATCGTGCGCCGCCGAGTGAAGGCGGGGCGCGAAGCCGAGTATGAAGGGTGGCTGCAACGACTCCTTGGGGACGCCGCGTCACTGCCGGGGTACCTCGGTGCGACCGTGCAGCGCCCGGCCGCTGGGGGACCACGCGAATTCGTGAGTGTCTTCCGTTTCGATACCGTCGATCACCTGCGCGCGTTCGAGGCCGGCGAGCTGCGGGCCCTGGCGCTCGCCGAGGTCGCCCCGCTCGTTGAAGGGGATGCGGCATGGGACCAGCTCACCGGGCTCGAGGCATGGTTCGCCGCGCCACCGGGCACGACGGTGCCGCAACCCTCTCGCCCGCGCATGGCGCTGCTGATGATTGGGGTCGTCTACCTGCTGGTGCTCTCGATTGGCGCCGTCGTGGCGCGCGTCGCCGCCGGGGCGCCGCCGGCCCTGCGCCTGCTCTTGACGATCGCGATCGAGGTGGCGCTGCTCACCTGGGTGATCATGCCGGTCCTGACCCGTCGCCTCGCGCGATGGATCTATCCCACGGTTCGGCGGACCACCTGAGGGATGGAACCTTCCGACTGAATGATCACCTTACCCCATAGCGCTATCACGAGGACCAGATGAAGATCGCCATACTCGGCGCGGGACGCGTCGGCACGACCCTGGGGCGCCGCTTCGCCGACGCCGGACACGACGTCACCTACGCCGTGCGGGACCCAGCGGCGGCGAAGTACGCCGGGTTGGAGCCCAAGGCCACGCCGGCTGTCGCCTGCGCCGATGCTGCCATCGTCGTCCTGACCACCCCGTGGGCCGCGGCGGAGGCCGCGCTCGCATCGGCCGGCGACCTGGCGGGGAAGGTGTTGATCGACGCGACCAACCCCATCGGCCCCGGCATGGTGCTCACGCACGGCACGACCGACAGCGGCGCCGAGCAGGTCGCGCGGTGGGCGACGGGCGCGCGCGTGGTGAAGGCGTTCAACTCCATCGGCATGGAAGTGATGGCCAACCCGGTCTTCGCGAATGGGCGATCGGTGTTGTGGCTCTGCGGCGATGACGCGGCGGCGGTCGACGCGGTCGCGTCCCTTGGCGCATCGATCGGTTTCGAACCGGTGCGCCTGGGGCCGTTGGCGCGCGCCCGCTTCCAGGAGCCGGCGGCGCTGGTGTGGATCACGGCCACCGGCACGATGGGGCGGGAGTTCTCCTGGGGGGTCCTCCGCCGTTAGGCAGGGGGCGCCCCCGCTTACGGGACGAACCGCCCCTCGGTGTATTCCACCGTGGCGCGCGGGCCCGCGCTGTCCGTCCGCACGCGATAGACAAACCGCACATCCGGCTGCCCGGCGCGCACGATCGTGTACGTCGTCACGAAGTCGATGACCTGTCGGTAGGGCGGCGTCCGCGTGAGATCGATGCGCCAGCTCGCGTCCCGC
>JAEUJL010000129.1 GCA_016794835.1 Gemmatimonadota bacterium
CGGGTGAGACCGCCGACCGCGCTCCACCCGCTCGTGCTGCGATTGGACCGGATGTTCGCCCACTCCGACAGGTTCACCTTGCCGAGGATCACCGCGCCCCCATCACGCAACCGCTTGACGAGGCCAGCGTCCTGCGTGGCGATCGACTCAGCCAGCGCCAGGGAACCCGCGGTCGTCCGCATCTGGTCCGCTGTGTCGATGTTGTCCTTGAGCAACACGGGGATGCCGTGCAACGGACCGCGCACCCTTCCAGCCGCACGTTCGCTATCCGCATGGGCGGCATGGGCCAACGCGTCCGGGTTGGTCACCAGAACGCTGTTGATCGTTGGCCCCGCCCGGTCCACCACCGCAATGCGCTCCAGGTAAAGCTCGGCGATGCGCACCGCCGACAACTCCCCCGACGCCATCCGTGCCTGCAGGTCGCTGACAGTGGCTTCGTCCAGCGCGAAGGGAGGCACGCCGCCCTGGGCAGTTGCCGCGGGCTCCCCACCGCGGTTGCATGCCGTCAGGAGCGGCGCGGCGGCCGCGGTGGCCCCCGCGGCGAGTCCCTGCTTGAGAAAGGTCCGGCGAACGAGCGGCTCCACGGTCACCACGGGGTCAGGTCGGCCGGAACGGTAGTGCGGTTCGGCCACCGAGGCCAGAGAAGAGGTCGCAAGGCACGACCGCGAACACTCGCCCAGACTCCATCGCCACGTGCCCCGGGCCGTTCCCGCCTGGGGCGCGTCACGCTAGGCACGGCGTCGTCCGGTGATGGGAAGGACCCCCAGGCCGCCGCGGACCGCCTCGAACTCGGGCGCGGGCCGGCCGAAATGGAAACCCTGGCCCCACGTGCATCCCATGTCGGCGAGCAGGCGCGCCTGGCCGGCGGTCGCCACCCCTTCCGCCACCACGTCAATCCCGATCCCCGCCGCGAGGGACACGAGGCTCGCCACCAGGTGACGCGCCCGCGCCTCCACCTGGATGGCGCGCACGAAGGAGCGATCGACCTTGATCGCATCCAGCGGCAAGCGGTGCAGGTAACTCAACGAGGAGTAGCCGGTCCCGAAGTCGTCAACATGGATTTGCGTGCCCAGCGCCTTGAGGGAGGCGACGGTGTCCATCGCCACATCCTGCCGGGTGAAGAGGGTGCTCTCAGTGATCTCCAGGTGCAACCGACCGGGCGCCACCCCGGACTCGGCCAACGCGTCAGAGACCGCGCGCACGAGGTCCACCTGCGCGAACTCGCGCGCCGAGAGGTTGATCGCGAGGGTCAGTCCGCGGGGCAGGTCTGCGCGACGTTCCCACGTGGCCAACTCGGCCAGCGCCCGTCGCAGGACCCACCGCCCCAGCTGCACGATCAACCCGCTGCCCTCGGCGACAGGGACGAACTCGTCAGGCATCAGGAGCCCGCGCGTGGGGTGATTCCACCGCACGAGGGCCTCGACACCGGTGACCGCGCCATCCCGGAACCGCACCAGCGGCTGGTAGTGCAGGACGAACTCGTCGCGCTCCAATGCCTGGCGGAGCGCGGCTTCCGTCTCGAGTTGCGTGAGCGCGCGCGCGTGACGTGCGCGATCATCGAGCTCGACCCGGCCGCGTCCCTGGTGCTTCGCCCGGAACATGGCCATGTCGGCCGAGCGGAGGATCGCCTCCGGGGGGCCGTTGCCCGGTCCGGACAGGGCGAGGCCGAGACTCGCGGACGCGACCCATTCCATCGAGCCTAACGACATCGGCGCGCGCAGCGCCTCCTGCACCCGTGCCGCCACCAGGGCCGGCTCGCGCGCGTCACTCACCCGCTCGAGGAGCAGCGCAAACTCGTCACCCCCCAGGCGCGCCACGAGGTCGCCACCGCGCACGCAGCCTTCAAGGCGCCTCGCCACCTCCACGAGCGCCGCATCACCGGCCGCATGGCCCAGGCTCTCATTCACCGCGCGAAAGTCGTCGAGGTCCAGCAGCAACAGGGCGAACGGCGAGTCGGCATCCCGCTGGGCGCGTGACGAGGCCTCGTGCAGCCGCTTGAGGAATGTCCCGCGCGCCGGGAGCCCCGTGAGCGTGTCGAGGTGCGCGTCGGGGCGCCGCCCGCGCGGTGCCCGGTCCATCGCCAGGGCCTGCCACCCCAGCACGCTCTGCGCCACCCGGGCGATGTCCACGAGGCCGGACCGGGCCGCGTCTCCCCAGGGCCGTGGTTGGTTCACGCTTCCCGCGACCAGCCCCTCCACCAGCCCATCGGCGCGCGTGATGGGTGCCACGAGCAGGCCGCCGACCCGCAACTCCGTGAGGGCCTCGTGATCGATGGCGTCGTCCACTTGCAGTGCCAGCGCGGCATCGACCGCGTCCACCGCGCGCGCGAGGATCCCGCTGCGCAGGAGGATGCCGGGATCGTGGGCCATCCACGCCGGTGGCGACTCCCCTGCCGTAAAGCTGCGACGGTCGGCGCCAAGCAGCACGACCACCAGGGCGTCACTGCCGGTGACCGCCAGCCCGAGCCGCGCCAGGTGATCGAGGGTGGCCGGCAACAACTCGGCCGCCCCGCTGCTCGCGGGGCCCTCGGATCCTGAGAGCGGGGGGTCGCTTGACGTCGGTGTCACCATCTCGGGTCGGATCCACGCGCCTCATCCCCACCGCGGCCCCGCGGGCGATCCCATCGCCCGCGACCTTGGAACATTACGCCCCGCAGACCGAACGACAAGCGACGTGGGTCACAACCCGCCCACGGCCGAGGCCGCCTGCGCCGCGGAAAGACTAACTGTCTGCAGTATCGATGCAGGGGGCACGCTCCCATCGACCAGCAGCGCCATCTCGCGCGCCGTCAGGGGCTTGCTGAACAGGTACCCCTGGCCGTGGGAACACCCGAGTTCCTTGAGGCGCTCGTGCTGCTGTTCCAGCTCGACGCCCTCGGCAATCGTCCGCAGCGTCAGCAGGTCACCGAGGGCGATGATCGTGCGGGCGAGCGCATCCTGGTTCGGGCCACGCGTCAGCCCGCTGGTGAACGAACGATCGATCTTGAGGATGTCCACGGGGAACTGCTGCAAGTAGCTCAACGAGGAGTACCCGGTCCCGAAGTCATCGACCGCCAGCTGGACCCCCAGTGCCTTCAGCGCGCGCAGCCGCTCGAGTGCGTTGGAGCCGTTCTGCATGAGCACGCTCTCCGTGATCTCGAGGACCAGGCAGGCCGGGAGCAGGCCCGGCCCCGCGAGTGCCCCGGCCACGTCGTCCAGCAGGGTCTCGGACTGCAGCTGCGCGGCGGACAGGTTCACGGTGACCGTCAGGGGCTCGGCCCG
>JAEUJL010000147.1 GCA_016794835.1 Gemmatimonadota bacterium
GCGGAGCGGCACGGGCACCCTTTCCCTCGCCGTCAACGATACCGTCGTGGCACTTCCCGTCATCCATGCCACGGCAACGCTCCGCGGCATCGGCGACCAGGGGCGCGCGGTCGAGCAGCGCTTCACCATCCTCGACGACTCCCTCCTCCCCCTCGTCCTCGATGTCCAGCGCCCGGCCAGCGGGGCGGGGATCCGCCAGCTGCGCATCACCTGGCCGCAAGCCTCTGCCATCGAGCGGGAACTCGCCGAGGAACGCACCAGCACGGTCTACGGCATCTGGTTCGACTACAACAGCGCAGCCATCCGCACCGAGTCCGAGGCCGTGTTGCGCACCATCGCCGAGGTGCTGCAGGAACATCCGGACTGGGCACTGCGGATCGAGGGGCATACCGACTCGATCGGCGGCGCGGTGTTCAACCAGGCGCTCTCCGAGCGACGTGCCGATGCGGTACGATCGGCGCTCATCGAGCGCCATGGCATCGAGGCCAACCGCCTGACGACTGGTGGCTCCGGCGCCTCCCGCCCGCTCGATCGCAACGACACCCCCGAGGGTCGCACCCGCAATCGCCGGGTCGAGCTCATCCGGCGATGACCGCGGCAACGGGGCCGGTCACCCGCGGATCCCGGCCACCGCTTCTCGCGCATCGTGAACACGGCGCCCTGTGATCGGCGCCAGGGAGTGGGGGGTGGTTCGACTGGGCGGCGGGCGGTAGTATCCGGTGGGCGCGCGTACGCCGCGTCCACCGGAGCGCGCCGTCATCCATGGGGGGCGTTAGGCACGGGACGAGCACGGTGCGAACGCCGCACGGTTGGGCTGACGCAGGCGCTCTGGCGAACGTGACGCGTGATGTGGCGGTGATGACGCGAGGGCGAGGTGGCTCGACACGGCCGCCCCGCGCGCGTTAGGCGCGCCGGAGTCGAAGCTGTTAGGCACGAGAGGGACCCGAGGCCCACCATGCGCCACCGTGAGCGACACCGCACGACCCAGATCGGCTGGCTCCGCGCCGCCGTCCTCGGCGCAAACGACGGCCTGATCTCCACCGCGAGCCTGGTGGTCGGCGTCGCGGCCGCGGGAACGGACCGGGGAGCCGTCCTCCTCGCCGGCATCGCCGGGCTGGTGGCCGGGGCCATGTCCATGGCCGCCGGTGAATACGTCTCGGTCAGTTCACAGGCGGACACCGAGGCGGCGGACCTCGCCCGCGAACGCCGCGAACTCGCGACGGATCCGGACGCGGAACGGGCGGAACTCACCGCCATCTATGTGGCTCGCGGCCTGAGTCCGGAGCTCGCGGAACAAGTCAGTGGGCAATTGACCGCGAAGGATGCGCTCGGTGCCCATTTGCGCGACGAGCTGGGGATGACCGAGGGAAGCGCGGCGCGGCCGATCCAGGCGGCGCTCGCCTCGGCCGCGACGTTCGCCGTGGGCGCCGCCCTCCCCGTGGGGATCGCGGCGTTGGCGCCGGCGGGGGTGATTCGCTGGTTGATCCCCGTGAGTGCCCTGGTACTCCTCGCGGTGCTGGGGGCCGTGGCCGCACTGGTGGGGGGAGCGCGCTGGTGGCCGGGTGCGCTCCGGGTCGCGTTCTGGGGCGCGCTGGCCATGGGCGCGTCGGACGTGGTGGGCCGCTGGTTTGGGACCGTGGTGTAGGTCGACGGGGCGGCGCCAGGCGACCTCGCTGGCGCGCCACCTCACCAGCCCTAACGGAACAAATCGACCGTCGAATTCCAGGTATTGGTCACGGCGATCCATCGCGTGGCCGGATGATATCCCCCGCGGCGCAGGCCACCGCGAATCTGTGCAAAGGGCGGCCGGAGCTGCCCCAGCGACACCTGATAGACCTGGTACCCAAGGTTCGGGCCGGTCACCCCAATCAGGGAGAACGCGGCGGGAGAGGTCACCAGTCCAAACGCACCACCCGCCGTGGGGATGTTGACCACGCCGCCGGTCAGCAGGTTCACGTCACTGAGGAAGCCCGTCTCGTTGGCGACGACCGCGCGATCCCCGGCGGGTGAGATGGCGATGTCCTGCACAACGCCGCCGATGAAGATGGTTGGTCGCGTCGGGGCAAGGGTGGTCGCGTCCAGCTCAACGAACTGACCGCCGTGCGTGTTGGTCACGTACACGCGCGAGCCGGCAGGATTGACGACCAACCCATTGGGCAAGCTCCCGACCGAGCTCTGCGCCAGGATGGCCCCACTGATCGGATCGAGGCGAGACACGAAACCGTTGCCGTCCCCCGCGTAGACGGCGCCAGTGGTCGCGGACACCGCCACGCACAGGACCGCGGTGGACGGGATGGTCAGGGTCCGCAGGACCTGCCTGGTATTCACGTCGAGCACCGTCAGGGTGCCGTCCTGGTTCGCGACATACGCAGTATTCCCGTCGGCCGTGAGCGCGATGTCGGTTGGGAGGCCGCCGGTCGGAGCCGTGCCCAGGATGCGCGCCGAAGGAACATCGATGAAGGTCACGTTGTTGAGGCCAAGGCTCGAAACCAACGCGATGCCGCTGGTGTTCATGGCTAGCGCCCAGGGCTGGATGACGGGAAGGCTCGTGATCAGTTGCAGCGGCGTCGGGTTGCCGCTGGCCCGGGAGAAGTCGAGGGGACGTCGCGCGCCACGCGTGGGCGTCGCGGCGAGGAACGCGCGTCGCATCGCATTCGCCGTCGCGGAGTCGGTGCTGGTGCTGTCGGTGAGTACGCCGAGACCGGCATCGGCATGACCGATCGGTCGGTCGACCGAACAGGCGGAGGCCGCCAGCGCGACCGAGAGGAGGGCAACCTGGGGAGCGCGGCGACGCATGGCGATGATGTGGGAGTGGCAGGACGCTATTAGTCCTGTCCGGGGAGTCTACCCCCCTGTGCGTGCGCGTCAAGGCAAGCGGCCGGTGGGCGGTTACCAATGACTGGAAGATGTCTATGGCTTACCACATTGCGATGCGGTCAGGATGGCCACATCCTGGAAGCTGGGACGATCCGGGGGGGGGCGCTGCAGGCGCGCCACGGGCGCCCGGGCCCTTCAGGTGCCGCCGGTCGCCTAGATGCGGTTCGTCCCGTCCAGCCCCGCGACCTTGTACGCCTCGGCCAACGTCGGGTAGTTGAACACCGCATCGCGGAAGTACTCGATCGTCCCGCCCAGCGCCATCGCGGTCTGCCCAATGTGCACGAGCTCCGTCGCACTGTCGCCAAACGCGTGCACGCCGAGGATCCGCTTGCTCTCGCGATTGAACAGGACCTTCAGCATCCCGGTGTCGACCCCCATCATCTGCGCTCGCGCCAACTCGGCAAAGCGGGCCAGCCCGATGTCGTACGGCACCTGGTCGCGCGCGAGCGCATCCTCGGTCGCCCCCACCATCGAGATCTCGGGAATCGTGTAGATCCCGTACGGCAACACCACCTCGGCCGGATCGGGAACCGGGGCGCCAAACATGTGGCAGGCGGCCGCGCGCCCCTGCTCAGCCGAGGTCGCGGCCAGCGCGGGGAATCCGATGACGTCGCCGGCCGCGTAAATGTGCGGGACCGGGGTCTGGTACCACTGGTTGACGCGGATGCGTCCGCGGTCATCGGCCTCGATCCCCGCGGCGTCCAAGCCGATGAGGTCCGCGTTGGTCTGCCGCCCGACGCTGTACAGGAGCACGTCGCCACGCACCACCCGCTGGCTGCGCAGGCGGACGCTGATGCGCGCGCGGGCGTCGTATCCAACGTCTTCGACGGCATCGCCAAGCCGGAAGACGGCGTTCTGGCCCCGCATGTGGTGGCAGAGCAGGTCGACCATCTCGTGGTCGGCAAAATCCAGCAGGCGATCCCGCGCGTCCACCACGGAGACGCGGACGCCAAGCGCCGAGAACATCGAGGCGTATTCCAGCCCCACCACGCCCCCGCCGATCACAATCAACTCGCGCGGCAGCGTGCGCATGTTGAGGATCTCGTCGGAATCGATGAACCGCTCGCCATCAAACGGGATGCCGCTGCAGCGCGCGGGGCGCGTGCCGCAGGCGATCAGCACG
>JAEUJL010000149.1 GCA_016794835.1 Gemmatimonadota bacterium
CACTCGAAGGCCGAGGTGCTTGCCCTGGTCGGCGCGGGGGGACCGTACGCGCTCGACTATTCGACCCCGGATTCACTGGTCGCACGCGTATACGGCGAGACCGGTGTCGTGACGGGATTGCTCAAGGTCAAGCTCACGGCACAACCGGCCCCGTACACCCTGCGCTTCACGGACACCTGGGTGCGGCGGAACGGTCGCTGGCAGCTCGTCGCTTTCCAGGCCACGCGCCTCCCCTGAGCTGCGGCGCGGCCCAGGGGCCGCGCCGCGCGGTCGCTCGAGGAGTTACTGGAACTGATGAACCGGTCGTCGGCTCGGCACACGCCCTGGGATCAGGCTCGCGAGCGTGGTGCTCCGCGGATCGAGCAGGCCCGTCCGGACGAACTGCACGAGGTCGTTGAACTCCGCGTCCGAGAGCACCGTGGGTACGGCGAGTCGACGGTCCAGTCGGGCCAACACCGGTGCGCTCGGTCCGAGCGGCCCCCGGAGGTCTGGGGCGACGCCGGCCGCTGCTGGCGTGTAGGCTCTGGAGGACGCCACGGGATCCAGGTGGTGCCGGATGGCATCCTCGAGGCGCGTGAAGGCGCCATTGTGCATGAACGTTGGCTGCAGGGCGACGTTCCGGAGCGGGGACGTCCGGAAGGCATAGCGATCGCGCTCGCGACCGGTGACCTGCGCCAGGCCGAAGTCCTCGTTCGCCCCCGGGCCATCAAACGTCACGTTGCCAACGGCAGGCACCAGCTGCGGTACACCAATCACGTGCTGCTGGAAGTCGCTGAACATCTCGTTGGACACCCCGCGAACGGCGTGGCACTGCACGCAGCGCCCCTGCCCGAAGAACACCAGCGCCCCTCGCTTCTCGGGGTCGGTCAGCGCCCCCGCATGCCCGCGCGCGAACGCATCGATGGGGGCGTCGGCACGTGTCAGCGTGAACTCGAACTCCGCGATGGCGGCGGCAAGTTCGTTGTACGTGATGGCCGCGCCGTTGCGGACGTGCGGAAAGACCCCACCGAACAACTCGCGATACGTGGGGATCGCATTGAGCCGCCGGATCACCTCGTTCCGGATATCATCGTTCGTCCCCGGGAAGGCGAACCCCGCCATCTCGACGCGCTCCGTCGGGGGGATGAAGGCTTGCGCGTTGAGCAGGTGCGGCAAGTAGCTCAGCGTCGCGCCCTCCGGTGGCGGAAACGTGAACCCGCGTGAGTTGTCAAAGGGGTCGGAGGCGTTGGAGTGGAAGCGCGAATTCCACATGAGGCGGGGGAAGAACGCGATGTTGGTCAGGACCGGTGACCGCCGCTGATTGCGCGGCCCGGTTCGCCCCGGTCCAACGATCCCGTTGTTCTGGATGCCGATCGCGATCGACTGGGAGTCCCCGAAACCATTCGCCGGATTGTGGCACCCGGCGCAGGAGTTGTCATTGTTGAGGCCGAGTTCGGCGTCGAAGAAGGCCAGGCGTCCCACGTTCGCCAACGGCAGGTTCAGGCTGCGACCAAGCCGCGCCGTGAGCGTCGACCCGATCCGCCCCGTGAACTGATGCTCGCGGAGCACTCGCGTGAGCCGCTCGTCGAGGGTCGCGCTCGCGTCAACGCTGGCCACCGCTGTAACGTCCCGTGACAACGGTGCAGCAGATCGTTCCACGCCACACGCCGTCATCGCCGTGAGCGCGCACAATGCGCCGAGTGTGCGGCAGGTCTGGAAGTGCATGTTGGTCCTCGCTTCAGTGCAGTTGAGGTGGCGATCGATAGGGCGCGCACCGTGCGCGCCACAAGAGGAAAGCCCCTGACAATGCACACCGTGTGCCGAGGCGACTGGCGCCCGCACGAGTTCGCACGCATCTTCGCTCCCATGCCAGACTCAACCACGACCGCCGCCCCCGCCGACCTCGCCAAGACCGGCCTGCTCATCGCGCTCGCCGTCGTCGGAGTCCTGTACGTCGTCACCCTGGTTCGCGCCGTCCTGAAGGCACGAACGACCGAGAACGTCACCCCGACCCCCATCGGACTCGCGATCGGGTTCGTCACCAACTTCTTCGATACGCTCGGGATCGGGTCGTACGCGACGACCACCGCGGCCTGGCGCGCCCTCAAGCTCGTCCCCGACGAGAAGATCCCGGGCACACTCAACGTCGGCCACACGATCGGCACCATCGCGCAGACCTTCATCTTCACCAAGATCGTCCCGGTCGAGTCCACCACGCTGATCCTCATGATCATCGCGGCGATGGCGGGATCGTGGATGGGCGCCGGCGTCGTCTCGGGGCTCTCGCGGCGCAAGATCCAGCTGGGGATGGGCGCCGCACTCCTCGGCGCCGCGATCCTCCTCTTCACCTCTCTCGTCGGCATCACGCCGGCGGGCGGCGAGGCGCTCGGGGTGACCGGGGTCAAGCTTGCCCTCGCGTTAGGCGGCAACTTCATCCTCGGGGCGCTCATGACCCTGGGGATCGGGCTCTACGCGCCCTGCATGATCCTCGTCAGCTTGCTCGGCATGAACGTGCAGGCCGCGTTCCCCATCATGATGGGGTCCTGCGCCTTCCTCATGCCCGTCGCCAGCGGGCGCTTCATCCGCACCGGCGGCTTTGACATGAAGGCGGCGCTCGGACTCGCCATCGGCGCGGTCCCCGCCGTGCTGATCGCCGCCTTCATCGTGAAGAGCCTCCCCCTCACCGTCCTGCGCTGGGTCGTGCTGGTCGTGATCCTCTACACCGCGGCCACACTCCTCCGCTCGGCCATGCAGCGGTCGTCAGCCACCACGGCCTGACCACCCGCGCACCGCACTCACTCCCGCGCCGTCCGGGTCCAGAGAAACTCGAGCTCCTTCGTCGCCAGCTCGATCCCGCCGGCGTTCGATCGGCCCCCGGCGTGGCCCGATCGCAGGTCGTGATAGAGGATCACCGGTTCGCGTGAACCGGTCGCGGCCTGCAGTCGTGCCGTGAATCGCCGCGCCTGCCAGGGTGGCACCCGCGTGTCGTTGATCCCGGTCTGCACGAACACCGCCGGGTACTTCGCCCCATCGCGCACCGCCTGGTACGGGGAGTGCTTGATGATGGCGTCAAACTCCTCCTTGCGGGACGCGTCCCCGTACTCGAGCAGCGCGGGCATGTTGTTGTGCGTCCGGAACGTGTAGAACCGCACCATGTCCAGGTCGGGCACCCCGACAAAGGCCGCACGATAGAGCTCGGGGCGCTGCGTGATCGCCGCGCCCATCAACAGGCCCCCATTGCTGCCGCCGCGGATGGCCAGGTGCGCCGGGCTCGTGTACCCGCTGTCGACGAGGTACTGCGCCGCCGCATTGAAGTCATCAAAGACATTCTGCTTGTTCTGGAGCATCCCGCCCTTGTGCCATTCCTCCCCGTACTCGTTCCCGCCACGCAACGTCGCCTGCACGTAGATCCCGCCGCGCTCCACCCACGCGGCCGCCCGCGCGTCAAATCGCGGAAGCAGGCTGAGCACAAAGCCCCCGTAGCCGTTCAGCAGTGCCGGCGTGGTGGCTTGCCGTGGCGCGCCGCGCCGAGACATCACCCACATCGGCGCGCGTGTGCCGTCCCTGGACGTATACCACACCTGCCGCACGTCGACCGACCCGGTGTCAAAGGGAACCTTCGACGCCTCATGCACCGTGCGCACCTTCGTCGCGAGGTCTACCGCGAAGGTCACCGTTGGCCGGTCGAATCCCGTCTCGGTCAGGTACACCGTCCCCTTCGGGCCCCCTCGCAGCGTGACGGAAGTCCCCGGACGCACATCGAGTCGATGCACCTCCGTCCCGCCCTTGGTGTGGGCCGTCACCTGGTGGCCGACATCCTTGATCCACGTCACCCACACCAGCGAGTCGATCACCTGGAAGCCGTCGAGCACCTGGTCGCCCTGGGGGATGACGTCCTTCCACTGGTCCCGCGCAGGATTCGCAAGGTCCACGCGCACCACGCGCCCGCGCGGCGCGTCCAGGTCTGTGCGCATCCAGAGATTCCCGTCCACGAACTGCGGCGCAAAGTGGGCCGTGAGTCCGGCGGTGATGTCGTGACGCTTCCCCGTCGCCGTCTCGAGCACAAACACCTCGTTGCGGGCCCAGCCATGGCC
>JAEUJL010000152.1 GCA_016794835.1 Gemmatimonadota bacterium
CTGGCCGGGCACTACAGCGAGGCCGAGAAACTGGCCAACGAGCTGGTGCAGGAGGCCGATGGGGCGGACGGGGTGGAGCTGCGGCTCGCCGCGCGCCGCGCGGTCATCGAGGCCCGGTCGCTCATGGGGGCCCCCGCCGCCACCACCCTCGCGGCGTACGAAGACCTGCTCGCGGAGGCGTCGGCGGCGGAGGCCCCGCGCGAACGGGTCCTGCTCCTGACGCTGATCTCCGACTTGCACGCCCGTCACGGTGCCTGGGGCGACGCCCAGCGCCTGGCGCGCGAGGCACGGGATGGCGCCACGATCCTGGACGACCGCGAACTCATGGCCGACGCCACGATCCGGCTGGGTACCGCGCTCCTGGACACCTCGCCGCACACCGCGCAGCAGCACTTCGCCGAGGCCGCCGGGCTCTACGCCGCGATCGGCAATCGCTTTGGCCATGCCCGCTGCATGGTCAACACGGGGATTGCCTACCAGCGCCTCGGCCAGGCGGCGGAAGCGGAGCTGTCCTATCGTGAGGGGCTGGCGCTCGCCGAGGGGGCCAACAGCGTGGACCTGATGGGGCTCGCCGCCCTGAACCTCGGCGTGCTCCTCACCCGCTGCGGCCGGTACGATCCGGCCGAAGAGCAGTTCCAGCGCGCCATGCGCAGCTTTGCCAAGGTGAAGAACGAGCCGCGGCGGGCCGCCACGCTGTACAACCTGGCCCACCTGGCGTACGAGCAGGGCGACGCCGCCAAGGCCCAGGGGCTGGCGCAGGCCTCCGCCGACCTGGCGACCGAGCTGGGGATCACGCCGCTGCGGATGGGCGCGCTCGCCCGCGTCGGGCTGGCCGCACTGGCGTTAGGCGCGCGCGAGGAAGTGGCCCGCGTCGCCGGGATCCTCGCGGCGGAACTGCCGGCCAACGGCTGGTTCACCGGCCGCGAGTGTGTCGAAGCCTTCGAGGCGCGCCGGGCGCTGCACGACGGCGATCACCGCGGGGCGCAGCGCGCGTTCGTCCGCGCCGCGGAGGCCGTGGGCAATGATCCGTATGACCTGGCCTGGCTCGTGGCCGAATGCTCGGCGCTCTTCCGCACCGCGGCGGCCACTCCCGAGCTCCGCCGACTGGGACTCCGCGCGCGCCAGGACGCCGAGCGGTATGGATTCGGTCCGCTGGCCAAGCGCCTCACGCTGATTGCGCTGGACGTCGCGAGCCCCACGAGTCGCCACGGCACGTCCTAGGCGGTCGGTCGCCTCGCCACGCGAGGCGTTTTGCGAACAGTGCGGCGATTCGCCGCCCCCGCTCAGAGGAGCCGGCGCCGGCAGGCATCGACAACGCTCGGTCAAGGTGTCGAGTGTCGGCAGACCGTGGGCGAACCACCCCCCTCGCCCTCGGCAGAAGTTGCCGAATGTCACCGGGATCGCGCTCGGAGCGTGATCTGGAACACACGTTGCCTTGGAGAGGGCCAGAACCGAGACCCACCCTCTTCTTTCAGGGAACGACCAATGGTACCCACGCGAATCTTCAGTCGGATCCCGGTCCTCGCGGCCATGATCCTGTTAACGGCCTGCGCCGCGGATGACAGCTTCCGGCCCATGGCGCCGGAGACCGGATCCATGGAGTTGCAGACCGCCGCCGCCGTCCCGGACGGTGACCGTCAGGTCGCCAGCGACACGACGAGCGGCTACATGATGGTGGGGCCGCAAGGCGGCAACTGGGTGATCGGCGAGCACAAGATCAACTTCCCGGCGAACTCCATCTGCGACATGTCGCGGACGAACTACTTCGACTGGGGCAAGGCGTGCACGCCGATCAGTACGACGATCCGCATCGATGTGAAGTGGTGGCGTGATGCGGCGGGTCATCCCCATGTCGACTTTGCCCAGGCCCTGCGTTTCCAGCCCACCAAGCGGGGCGAAGTCACCCTGTACCTCAAGGATGCGGCGGCGGCGCGCGCGACGAACCCGAAGATCAACTACTGCCCGGGCTTTGGGCTGCCGTGCATCGACGAGTCCCTGCTGGACGGCGCCCTGGCAACGAAGCGGGACAGCAAGGGAGGGTTTGTCTACCGGATCATCCGGCACTTCTCCGGCTACAACGTCTGGGCCTGATCGCCACCTCCCCACACTCTCCCGTCTCCACTTCCATGTTGCTCTTGCGCGAACGTATCCGGCGTGTGGCAGCGATCTCGCTCGCCCTTGCCGCCGCGGCCTGCAGCACCGACATCACGGCACCGTCCGTCCGCCAGGCAACGGCCAGCCAGGTTGCAACCGCCTCTGCCTCCGTGGCGACCGTCAACGGCGCGAGTCTCCAGTCCGTCAAGGTGGCCGGCCGATTGCGACCATCGGGTCAGGATGTGATCGTGCGGCAGGTGATCGGCGCAGCTGGCGGAACGATCCACATGCGTCAGCAGGGCCTCACGCTGATCGTGCCCCCCGGCGCTGTCACGGGGCCGACGACCTTCCAGATCAAGGCCCTTGCGGGCCGCGCCGTCGCCTACGAGTTCGAACCGCACGGCACGAAGTTCAAGGTGCCTCTCATCTTCCGGCAGCAAGTGACGGCGACGTCGATCGGGTGGGGGCAGGGCGTGCGGGGGGGCTACTTCTCCTCCGCCAACCACATCGACCAGAAGAGCAGCAAGGCCGGGGTGTCTGAACTCCTTCCCGCGGCCATCATCGGCGGCCACGTCGAGTTCCTGATCCATCACTTCTCCGGCTATCTCGTGAGCTGTGCCTGACACAGGGTAGCGCTGGACGGCCGCCAGCCTCCTCCCAGTACGCGAGCGGCCTCCAGGTGACAACGGGCGACCCTTTCAGGGCCGCCCGTTGTGCGTTCCGGAGCGTGCGCGCCTAACGCCCAGCGAGCTGACGCAGGACGTACGGCAGGATCCCGCCGTGCCGGTAGTACTGCAGCTCCTCCGGCGTGTCGATGCGGCAGAGTGCTGTGAAGCGCTTCTCGGTGCCGTCGGCGGCGCGGGCCACGACCGTCAGTCGCGAACGCGGGGTCGTGGTCTCGCTCAACCCCTCGACCGTGTAGGACTCGAAGCCGGTGAGGCCCAGCGACTGGCGAGTCTGCCCGTCGGTGAACTCGAGCGGGAGCACCCCCATGCCGACCAGGTTCGAGCGATGGATGCGCTCGAACGACTCGGCGATGACCGTGCGCACGCCGAGCAGCATGGTCCCCTTGGCCGCCCAGTCACGCGACGACCCGGTGCCGTACTCCTTGCCGGCGATGATGACGAGCGGGGTGCCACTGGCGCGGTAGGCCTCGCTCGCCGCGAAGAACGAGGTGGGCTCGGCGTCGGGGGCGGTGCGCGTCCACCAGCCTTCCATCCCCGGCGTCAGCTCGTTCTTGAGGCGGATGTTCGCGAAGGTGCCGCGCATCATCACCTCGTGGTTGCCACGGCGGGCGCCATAGGAGTTGAAGTCCTTCTTCGCCACGCCTAACGAAAGCAGCCACTGGCCGGCCGGCGACTTCTCGGCGATGGAGCCGGCTGGGGAGATGTGGTCGGTCGTGATCGAGTCGGCGAACATCCCCAGCACCCGCGCGTTGGCGATGGGCTGGACCCCCGGGGGCGTCATCGTCATTCCCTCGAAGTACGGCGGGTGCTTCACGTAGGTGGACGCGTTGTCCCAGGCGTAGCGGTCACCGGTGGGGATGGCGATCGCCTTCCACTGGTCATCGCCGCCGAAGGCGTCGCCGTACTCGCGCTGGAACTGCTCGCGCTTCACCGAGCCGAGCACCACGTCTTCCACTTCCTGCGGCGACGGCCAGATCTCGCGCAGGAACACCGGTCCCGACGGCCCTTCGCCGATCGGTTCCTTGTCGAAGTCGATGTCCATGCGGCCGGCCAGCGCGTAGGCCACTACCAGCGGCGGCGACGCGAGGTAGTTGAAGCGCGTCTGCGGATTGACGCGTCCCTCGAAGTTGCGGTTGCCCGAGAGGACCGCCGCGACGGTGAGCTTGCCGTCGTCGATCGCCTTGCTCACCGGCTCGGGGAGTGGTCCCGAGTTGCCGATGCAGGTCGTGCAGCCGTAGCCCACGATCTGGAAGCCGAGGGCGTCGAGCGCGGGTTGCACGCCGGCCTTG
>JAEUJL010000193.1 GCA_016794835.1 Gemmatimonadota bacterium
GTGACCCGCCGCAACGGCAGCGCGGTCGTCGGCGTGCCGGGATACGTGGTCAACTTCCAGGTGCTCAAGGGGAACCAGGCCCTCGTGGTGACCGATACCGCGGGCTCCTACGTACTGACCGACGACGCGGGACGCCCCTCCACCGTCGACACCACGGACGCCAGCGGACTGGCGGCGCGTCGGCTGGTCTTCCGGCTGCGGGCCGGGCGCCCCCCACGGGATACCGTGCGGGTGCTTGCGGACGTGCGCCGCGGGAGCAGAATCCCAAGGGATAGCGCCATCGCCTGGACGGTGCGGGTTTCCCCACGTGGGGTGACCCCCTGACCGAAGTCCTGGCGGTCCGGAAGATCGGTTCGCCGATCGCCCGGGCTGTGGCTGTGGCGTCACCCTTCCCGGACCCGGCAGTTCAGGCTCCGATTCCCTGTCCCGGTTGCTCATGACCCCCAGCGCTCCCGAAACGCTCGGCCCCACGCGCTACGCCCGAGGCCCCGTTCGCAGCACCCCACCGGGGACCCTCACCCAGCTGTACTTCGACACCCTGCAGCGGTTCGACAAGCCCGATGCGTTCCGGACCCGGGTTGGCCAGGGACAATGGCAGGCCCTCTCGCATGCCGCGTTCGCCGAGCGCGTGCGACACGTCGCGTTGGGCCTGCGGGCCCTGGGGGTCCAGCGGGGGGATCGGGTCGCGTTGCTCTCGGAGAACCGGCCCGAGTGGGCGATCGCGGACTGGGCATGCCTAACGACTGGCGTTGCCGACGTCCCGATCTACCCGACGCTGCCGGCGGAACAGATCCCGTACCTGCTCACCGATTCGGGCGCCGTGGCGATCTTCGTGTCGAGCGTTGCGCAGGCGGAGAAGGTGGGGAGCATCCGGGGCCAGGCGCCGGGGCTGCGGACCGTGATCGGCTTTGACGAGGCCACCCGTCCCTTTGTCGACGTGGTGCTCAGCGACGTGGAGGCGCGGGGACGCGCGGCCGCCACACCGGAGGCGGTGCGCGCGTGGGAGTCCGACGCGAAGACCGTCCAGCCCTCGGACCTCGCGACGATCATCTACACATCCGGAACAACCGGCGCGCCGAAAGGGGTGATGCTGTCGCACGACAACTTCTACTCCAACATCATCGCCACGCGCAGCGTGGTGCCGATGACCGGCAACGATGTGGCGCTCTCCTTCTTGCCGCTCAGCCATATCTTCGAGCGCACCGGGGACTACTGGTTCTTCGTGACCGGCACCTCGATTGCGTATGTGGAATCGGTCGACCTCGTGCCGATTGCGATGTCCGAGGTGCGTCCGACGATCGCGATGTCCGTCCCGCGACTGTACGAGAAGATGTACGCGCGCGTGCTGGAGAATGCGCTCGCCGGCGGCGGCCTCAAGAAGCGGATCTTCTTCTGGGCGCGCGCCGTGGGGGAACGCTGCACGGCCCTCGCCGCAGCGGGCCAGCCGATCCCCGGCTTCCTCGCCTGGCAGTATGGCCTGGCCAAGCGCCTGGTCTTCTCCAAGTTGCAGCAGCGCACGGGTGGACGCTTGCGGTACTTCGTGTCCGGGGGCGCCCCGTTGGCGCCGGAGATCAACGCCTTCTTCAATGGCGCCGGCCTCACGATCCTCGAGGGGTACGGGCTCACGGAAACGTCGCCCGTGATCTCGGTCAACACGCCGGAGGCGCAGCGGGTTGGCACGGTTGGCCGGATGGTGGAAGGCGTGGAGGTGCTGATTGCGGACGACGGCGAGATCCTCACCCGGGGGCCGCATGTCATGCAGGGGTACTTCAACAAGCCGGACGCCACACGCGAGGCGATCGACAGCGAGGGCTGGTTCCACACCGGCGACATCGGGATCCTCGAGGATGGATACCTGCGGATCACCGACCGCAAGAAGGACCTGATCGTGACGGCGGGCGGCAAGAACATCGCGCCCCAGCCGATCGAGAACCTCGTCAAGACCAACAAGTACGTCTCCCAGGTCGTGATGATCGGCGACCGGCGCAAGTTCCCGGTGATGCTCGTGGTGCCAAACTTCGAGCAGCTGGAGAAGTGGGCGAAATACAAGGAGCTCATCTGGACCGACCGGGCCCAGCTGCTGCAGATGCCCACCGTCCAGGCCAAGATGGACCAGGAGGTGCGGTCCCACCTGACGGGGCTCGCGTCGTTCGAGACCCCCAAGAAGATCGCCCTCCTCGAGCATGACTTCTCCGTTGAATCCGGCGAACTCACCCCCACGCTCAAGGTCAAGCGGCGGGTGATCGACCAGAACTACCGGGCGTTGATCGACGCCCTCTATGAAGGCGGCAAGGAGTAGTCGTCGCGTCACGCGGTGCCCCGGCGCAGGCCGGGGGATTGGCGTCGACGCTTTTCCCGCCGCTCCGAACACACCTGGTTCCCCGGCGCACGCCGGGGCCCAGCGCCGTTGTTCGCTCCCGTCACCAAGCCACAGGCGGCCCCCGGCAGCAGGCCGCATCCCGTTGCGGTCGCCCCGCCCCTGAGGCGTCATGTCCGACTTCTACTCGGGGCGCCGCACCCTCTTCGCTGACATCGGCGGACTCCTCGGCCTGGGCCTCGGCGCCATCGCTGCGGCGCTGACCGTGTGGAAGGTCCTTGCCACCGGCTTTCGCACCGGGGAGATGGAGAAGGCCTTTGCCACCTTCCTCGCGGCGGTGATCGGGGCGGCGGCGTTAGGCGGTGTGGGCGGACTCGGCGTGGGTCGATGGGTGGGCCGGCGCTGGGAGCAGACCCATCGCCGGCGGCGCCCCATGGCCGCCGCTGATGAACCCCGTCCGGCCGCGGCACCGACGCCAGGCGCCGCCACCCTCAGCACCTTCGCCACGCGTCCCCTTGGCGCCGAGGCGAGCCGTGCCCTCGCGCTGGTCCAGCCCTCCGTCGCCGGGGCGATTCCCTGGGGTGCATGGGACGGCCCACGACTGGTGGCCGTCGCCTGGGTCAGCGGCGCCGGCGCGGGGGTGCAGGTAGCGCACGCCGTGACGGACGCCGGCTATGACCTCGATCGGATGGTGCAGGAGATCCGGGTCGCGGCCTCCACTCCGACCAACTGACCATGCCCGCCTTCCGCCTGGCTGTTGCGCACCTGTTGTCGCTTGCCGCACTCGTCGCGTGTGCGGCAGACCGCTACGACGTCCTCCTTGTCGGCGGTACGGTCGTCGACGGCACGGGCGCGCCCGGCCAGCGGGCCGACGTGGGCATCCGTGATGGGCGCATCGCCATGGTCGGCGACCTGTCCACCGCAGCGGCGGACACGCGGATGGACGTGGCCGGGTTGGTGGTCGCGCCCGGCTTCATCGACCCGCACACGCACGCGCGTGAGCGCCTGCTGGCGATCCCCACCGCGGACAACCTCATTCGGCAGGGAATCACGACCCTCGTCGACGGCAACGATGGGTCATCACCGCTCCCGCTCGGGGCATTTCTCGACTCGGTCGCGGCCGCCCGACCGGCGCCTAACGTTGCGCTGTTCGCCGGCCACGGCTCGATCCGTCGCGCCGTGATGGGGACGGAGAATCGCGAGGCCACTCCGGCCGAGCTCGCGCGCATGGACTCGCTGATGCAAACCGCCATGGCCGATGGTGCGCTCGGCCTCTCCAGCGGCCTGTTCTACGTGCCCGGGAGCTACGCGCCCACCAGCGAGCTGGTGCAGCTCGCGCGCACCGCGCACGCGGCCGGCGGCGTGTACACCTCGCACATGCGGAACGAGGACGACAGCGTCGTCGCATCGGTGGTCGAGACCATTCGGATTGCGCGGGAATCCGGCATTCCCGCACACATCTCGCATCACAAGGTCGGAGGACGGCGCAACTACGGGCGGTCCGAGCGGACCCTCGCGCTGATGGACGAGGCCCGGGCCGCGGGCCTGGACGTGACCTACGACCAGTACCCGTACACCGCCTCGCACACGAGCATCTCGAGCATTGTGCCGGCCTGGGCGCGGGCGAATGACAGCCTCGCCGCCCGCCTGGCCCAACCGTCCCTGCGCACGCAGATCCGGCGCGAGATGCAGGCGTTCGTTGAGATGCGGTTTGCCAACGACCCCAGCAAGCTGCAGCTGTCGCGCTGCGGGTTCGACTCCACCCTGGCCGGTCGGACGCTGGCGGAGGTCCTGCAGGCCCGGCGCACGCCGTCGAGTGCCGACGCGATCACCGACCTGATCCTCGAGCTGGTCGCGCGCGGCGGCTG
>JAEUJL010000199.1 GCA_016794835.1 Gemmatimonadota bacterium
ACG
This sequence comes from Gemmatimonadota bacterium, assembly GCA_016794835.1. GTDB lineage: Bacteria > Gemmatimonadota > Gemmatimonadetes > Gemmatimonadales > Gemmatimonadaceae > RBC101. Next base: position 4 of record JAEUJL010000199.1, read on the forward strand.
CCGCGACTGCGCGGATCCGGCAAGCTCGGCGAGGAGAGTTCGAGCTGGCGGCGCGGCGGGGGATCGTCCTGGGCACGCGAGGACGAGGAACGATGGGACCGCCCGAGTGCGGCCACGCGGAGGCCCGGCGTCCCGGTCTTCCGGCCGGCGCCCACGGTGGCCCCCGAGGACGAGTCGCAGGACGAGCCCTGGCTCGCCGTGGGGGCGCGCGTGCGCCACGTGAAGTTCGGCGAGGGGATCATCGCGGAGCTGTCCGGGAGCGGGCGCGAGGCCAAGGCCACGATCGACTTTGACGACGAGACCATCGGCCGCAAGCGGCTGGTGCTGGCCCACGCGGGCCTCACGCGGGGAACGGACTAAATGCGCATTGCTCCCGACGATGTCCGGCATGTGGCCGACCTGGCACGGGTCGGCCTGGAGCCGGATCGCATCGCCCAGCTGGCCCGTGAGCTGAGCGGCATCCTCGATCACATGGACGTGCTGGCGCGCGTCGTCCCGCCGGACACCGTCCCGATGGACGGGGCACCCGGCGTCACCTCGGTGCTGCGGGATGACGTGGCCGCCGCGGACCCCCTCCTGCGCGCGCGGGAGGCCATCGCCCCCGAGATGCGCGACGGGTTGTTCCTCGTGCCTCGGCTCGCCGCCCACGAGGACGCGGGCGCATGACCGACCTCACCGCACTCGACGCAGCGCGCCTCCGCACCCGGGTCGCGGCGGGTGAGCTGGCCGCGCTCGAATGCGTCGACCGAACGTTCGATCGATGGCGGCAGGTTAACGGTGGGCCCGACGGGCTCAACATCCTCCTCTCCCACGATCGCGAGTGGTCACGGGAGCAGGCGGAGGCGGTGGATCGACAGGTGGCCGCCGGTGAGGCGCTGGGCCCCCTGGCCGGCGTTCCCGTGGTGGTGAAGGACAACCTGGCCACGGAGCACCTCCCGACCACCTGCGGCTCCCGGATCCTCGAGGGGTATGTCAGCCCGTACGAGGCCACCGCCGTGCGACGGTTGCGTGCGGCTGGCGCGCTGGTGATTGGCAAGGCGAACCTCGACGAGTTTGCCATGGGGTCGTCGACGGAGCACTCGGCCTTTGGGCCGACGAAGAACCCGGTCGACCCGACGCGGGTGCCAGGCGGATCCTCCGGGGGATCGGCGGCGGCCGTGGCCGCGGGACTGTGCCGCATCGCGTTAGGCTCCGAGACGGGCGGCTCGGTGCGACAGCCGGCGGCCTTTTGCGGGGTGGTCGGGCTCAAGCCGACCTATGGGCGGGTGAGCCGGTACGGCCTGGTGGCCTTTGCCTCCTCGCTCGACCATGTGGGCGTCTTCGGGACGACCGTGGCGGACATGGCGCGTGGGCTGCAGGCCATCGCGGGGCATGACCCCCGCGACGCCACCAGTGCGACCCATGCGGTCGACGACTACGTGACGGCGGCCGCCGCGCGCGATGTGCGCGGCCTGGTCGTCGGCTGGCCCAGCGAATACTACGACGACGCCCTGGACCCGCGCATACGCGCGACCTGTGAGGCGGCGCGCGATCGCCTGGTGGCGGCGGGGGCCACGGTGCGACCGGTGACCTTGCCGCACACCGGGATCGCGATTCCCACCTACTACGTCCTCGCCCCGGCCGAAGCGTCCGCCAACCTCTCGCGGTTCGATGGCGTGCGCTACGGCATGCGCGTGGAGGGAGGCGGGCTGCGTGGCATGTACGAGGCCACCCGCTCTCGCGGGTTTGGGGAGGAGGTCACGCGACGCATCCTGCTCGGCACCTGGGTCCTCTCCGCCGGGTACTACGACGCCTACTATCGCACCGCCATGCAGGCCCGGCGCCTGATCGCCGACGATTTCGGGCGCGTCTTCGCCGACGGAGTGGATGTCCTGCTCACCCCCACCACACCGGCCCCGGCCTGGGCCCTGGGGGCCATCAGCGACCCGTATGAGATGTATCTCGCCGACACCTTCACGGTCCCCGCGAACCTCGCCGGGATCCCGGCGATCTCCGTCCCCGCCGGACGGGTGGATGGGCTGCCGGTGGGCGTGCAACTGATGGCCAATCATTTCGCCGAGGCCACGCTGTGCCGGGTGGCGGCGGCGCTCGAGGCGGTCGCGCCATGAGTGCCAACGATTGGGAGCTGGTGGTCGGCCTCGAGGTCCACGTCCAGCTCAAGACCACGACCAAGATCTTCTGCGGGTGCCTGACGAGCTTTGGGGAAGCACCGAACACGAACACCTGTCCCGTCTGTCTCGGACTCCCCGGCGCCCTGCCCGTGCTCAATGCCCACGCGGTGACCCTGGCCGTGCGGGCGTCGCTCGCCCTGGGCTGCGAGATCCAGCCCCGGTCCGTCTTCGCCCGCAAGAACTACTTCTATCCCGACCTGCCCAAGGGATACCAGATCTCGCAGTTCGATCGGCCGCTGGCCCTGGGGGGATGGCTGCCGGCCGGGGAAGGGCGGAGGATCGGGATCACCCGCGTGCACATGGAGGAGGACGCCGGCAAGTCCATCCATGACCGGTTCGCCGGGTGGAGTGCGATCGACCTCAATCGCGCGGGAACGCCGCTCATCGAGATCGTGTCCGAACCCGACCTGCGTTCCGGGGCCGAGGCACGCGAGTACCTCCTGCGGCTCAAGGAGATCCTGGAGTACACGGACGTGAGCGACGCGAACATGGAGGAGGGGTCCCTCCGCGTCGACGCGAATGTCAGCATCCGGCCCCGGGGGGACGCGACACTGGGTACGAAGACCGAGATCAAGAACATGAACTCGTTCGCCGCAGCCGAGCGTGCCATCGAGGTCGAGTTCGCGCGGCAGGTGCGCCTGCGCGAGGCCGGGGAACGCGTGGTGTCGCAGACGCTGTTGTGGGATGGCGCCGCCAACACGGTCCGGCCCCAACGGTCAAAGGAAGAAAGCCACGACTATCGGTACTTCCCGGACCCCGACCTCCCACCGCTCGACCTGGACCCGTCGTGGATCGAGGCGCAGCGCGCGACCCTGCCGGAGTTGCCCGCCGCCCGCCGGGCCCGCCTGGTGTCGCAACACGGCATCTCGGCGGCCGATGCGGCGGTGCTCACGGGTGCGGCGCCCCTGGCGGACTACTTCGAGGCCGTCGCCTCGGCACACGGTGACGGGCGGGCGGCGGCCACCTGGGTCATGGGCGACGTGCTGGCATGGCTCAACGATCGAAAGCTGGAGATCCGGGACGTGCCGCTCCCGCCCGCCGGGTTGGCGGGAGTGCTCGACCTGGTTCGCGATGGCGCGGTGAGCCGCACCGCGGCGCGGCAGGTCTTCTTCGCCATGATGGAGGAGCGGGGGGCGCGGCCGGCCCTCGCCGTCGCCGACGCCCTCGGGTTGCGCCAGGTCAGCGACGACGGCGCACTTCTCGGTTGGGTCGACGCCGTGATGGCCGATCACCCGGATGAGGTGCGCCGGCTGCGCGACGGCGAGCAGAAGCTCCTGGGCGTGCTCGTGGGCCAGGTGATGAAGCGCAGCGGCGGGCGCGCTGACCCCAAGCGCGTGAACCAGCTGCTGCGCGAGCGCCTGGGCTAGCGCCTCACGCTGGCCAGCGGGGGCACGACCCCCGCTGCAAACGCGAGCTCCGTCGTCGGCAGGCCGAAGGAACGATCGGCCGCGACCAGCAGGTCGGGTTCGCCCCCGGTGCGGAGCACATCGCGTCGGACGCGCTTGGCATCCCGCAGCGGGACGAGTCCCGCGGGATCCAGCTGGTGCGGTTCGGACGTCTCTCCGCGACGGAACATGTCGATGACGAAGTCGAAGGACCGCGCCAGGTAGCGATCGACCTCGTCGTCCGGCAGGTCAAAGCGCGAATGCTCCTTGGCCAGCTGGAAGATGCGCTGCCACGACTCCCAGTCGGTGACCCGCACCATGCCGCGGAAGATCCGGCGATTGGTGGGGGTGGAGAAGATCGTCGGGCTCAGGATGCGGTCGAGGTGCGCGTCGCTGCGGCTGTGGTCGAGGAGGATCAACTCGCGCGCGCGACGGGCGGGGGCATCGCCAAGGTGCGTCTCGAAGCGATTCTCCCAGTAGGAATGCCCCAGTGCGGCCGTGGACGATGTCACCGTCAACTGGCGGGGAACAAAGAAGTTGTGCGCGACCACATCGGCCGCGAGGTGGGCCAGGTACCCCAGCCCGAACGCGCGCGTCGCCTCGTCCCGCGCGCGGTCCACAATCTCCTGCCCAACCACCCACGAATGGCAGTGACGCCCGGCGGCCGCGTACTTCTTGGCAATCGAGGTGTCCGCCGCGATCGATCCGTACAGGAAGTCGTACGGAAAGGCCTGGAGCAGCTCGGCGACCGCTCCCGGCAGGAGGTGCAGGGAGCGCAGGACCGCGTCGCCGAGAAAGACGTGGGTGCCGGGTGTCCATGCCCAGGCCTCGCTCGGTGTGAGGCAGAGTCCCAGGAGGACAAGGACCGCGACACGCACCGCGCTCACCCTCAGTCTTCGCTCGGTGCGGCGGCGGGAGGAGCATCCGAGCCGCCCTCGTCACGCCGCGGCCGATCCCCCGGCCGCCGACGCTTGCGGCGCCGACGCTCCGAACGCTCGCGCGTCCCTTCCGGACGCTCCGACCCCTCATCGGCCGCGTCGACCACGGCGGCCGGGGCTGCCGCCGGCGCCGCCGACCGCTCGGAACCACGCTCCATGAAGCGCCGCACCTTCTGCGCCCCGCTGCGAACGACGTCGGCCGTGTCGCGAACCCGACCGGTCAACCGCCGCAACTCATCGGCAACTTCCCGCGCGTCGTGCACCGCGGCGGTGATGTCCGACGAGGTCGAGCGCACCAGGCGCGTCAGCTCATCGAGGGCGCGACGGAGCGCCAGGAGCGTGAGGGAGGCGCTGACGAGCAGCACGAGGACCAGGACCGAGGTCACGGCCTGGCCGATCAGGGCGACATTTTCCAGGCCGCCGCGCTCGATGACAACGCGCGTGGGGTCGTCCTGCAGGGCGGCGAGAAGGGCGGTGGCGAACACGAGGGACGGGCGGGAGGTTGGCGAACGCGGGCAATCTAGCAGCTTGAGAAGGCAGCGCAGCACCGGGCATTATTCGCCACCTCACAACCCAGCGCATGGCACCAGTCCAGTACATCGTGGAAGGCGGGCACCGACTGTCGGGTTCCATTGAACCAGCGGGCAACAAGAACGCCGCCCTCCCGATCATCGCCGCGACGCTCCTCACCGAGCACCCGGTGACCCTGACCAATGTGCCACGGATCAAGGATACCGAGATCCTCGTCGAGCTCCTCCAGTCGGTGGGGGCGCATGCCTCCTGGGACGGCAACACCCTGAAGGTCGAGGCACGCGACCTTCGCACGGACGACCTCGATCCCGAGTTGTGCGCGCGGATCCGCGCCTCGATCCTCCTGGCGGGCCCCCTCCTCGCGCGACGGGGACATGCCGTCCTGCCCCCCCCCGGTGGCGACGTGATCGGGCGACGCCGCGTGGACACGCACTTCCTCGCCTTTGAACAGTTGGGGGCCACGGTCTCGGCGACGGACCGCTACGAGTTCCGTGCCGAGCGGTTGCGTGGGGCGGATGTCTTCCTGGACGAACCCAGCGTCACCGCGACCGAGAACGCGCTCATGGCGGCGGTGGCCGCCGAGGGCACGACGGTGCTCCGCAACGCCGCCAGCGAGCCGCACGTGCAGGACCTGGCGCGTTTCCTGGTGGCGTTAGGCGCCGCCATCGAGGGCATCGGGACCAACACGATGACCATCCACGGGCAGCGCCCGCTCGGCGGGGCGACCTTTCGCGTGGGCCCGGACCACATTGAAGTGGGTTCGTTCATCGGGCTTGCCGCCGTCACCCGCTCCGAGTTGCGCATCGTGCGTGCCGGGGTGGAGCACCTGCGCTCGGTGCTCATGGGTTTCGAGCGGCTGGGGATCCATTGTCGCATCGAGGGGGACGACCTGGTCGTTCCCGCGGAGCAGTCGCGCCGGATCCGCGAGGACCTGGGTGGTCATGTGCCCAAGCTGGAGGACCAGCCGTGGCCGGCGTTCCCGGCGGACCTCATGTCGATCGCCATCGTGACGGCGACCCAGTGTGAGGGCCTGATCCTGATGTTCGAGAAGATGTTCGAGTCGCGGATGTTCTTCGTTGACAAGCTCGTGGCCATGGGGGCGCGCATCGTGTTGTGTGACCCGCACCGGGCACTCGTGGCCGGCCCGTGCCGGCTGCGAGGGGCGCGGGTGGAATCGCCGGACATTCGCGCGGGAATGGCCGTGCTCCTCGCCGCCATGTGCGCCGAGGGACAGAGCGTGATCAACAACGCCGGCCAGATCGAGCGCGGGTATGAGCGGATTGACGAGCGCTTGAACGCCCTCGGCGCCCGCATCACGCGCGTGCCGGCGCGGTAGTCATGGAAGTCGAGTACGCCCCGGGGTTCGATGCCCTTGGGGTCCGCGCCTTCACGACCACGCGGCAGGCCGGCGATTTCGCCTGGCAGTCCGCGGAGCCGGCGTCGCAGGTCTTTGAGCGGTGGACGGCGTTGCGCGCCTTCAGCGGGGCGCCGCGCCTGGTCTCGGCGCACCAGGTGCACGGGAC
>JAEUJL010000236.1 GCA_016794835.1 Gemmatimonadota bacterium
AACCCGGCCCACCTCGACGACGATACCCTGCTCGGCAACCTGGTCCTGATCGTCCACGTCACGCGCAGCAATGTGCGCGGGCTGTTGATGTGGGTGCTCAAGGAGTTGCTGGACCACCCGGAGGTGCTCCAGGCGATGCGCGAGGCCGCCACGCGGGAGTCAGGCCCCGAACGCCTCGACGCCCTGGCCGCGCAGGCGGTCAACGAGACGCTGCGCCTGCACCAGAGCGAATACCTCTATCGCGAGGTCACCGCCGACATCCAGCTGGGCACGTACCGCGTGCCGCGCGGGTGGCTGCTCCGGGTGTGTGTGCGCGAGGCCCACGACGACCCGACCACCTTTCCCGACCCCCACACCTTCCGCCCCCAGCGCTTCGCCGATCGGTCATACAGCCGCGTCGAGTACTGCCCGTTCAGCGATGGGACGCATTCCTGCTTTGGTGCGGGGCTGGCCCTCATGATTGCGCGCAGCCTGGCCACGGTGCTGGCCCTCGACTGGGACGGTCGCATCACCATCGACGGCCCCATCGAACGCGACGGGAACCGCCATTGGAGTCACTGGCGCCCCAACGCGCGCTTGCGTGTTTCCCTTTCGCCCCGCGCCGCGGCGGCCAGTGCCGCACGCACCCGCGCGGGGGTGGCCGGCAACTCGTCGATCCACACGCCACACGCGTCGTAGATCGCGGCGGTGATGGCCGGGACGACCGGGATCATCACCACCTCGCCAATCCCACGGGCCCCGAACGGGCCCAGCGGCTCGGGGTGCTCCACGGCCACCACCTCGATGTCCGGGACGGCATCCACGGCGGTGGGGACGCCACTTCCCTCAAAGCCCCGCGTCGTTGGCATCCCGTGGTCCAACCGGCATTCCTCGGCCAGGGCGTACCCCTGCCCCATCACGACCCCGCCCTCCACTTGCCCGCGGAACTGCCCGGGATGCACCACCGCTCCCGCATCCACGGCCTGCACCACGCGCAGCACCTGCACCACCCCGGTGAGCCGGTCCACCGCCACATCCGCTACACACGAACTGCCGCCAAACAGGGCGAGGTGGCGACCGGTCACCACCTCGCCGCTGACGGTGCGGGGAAAGCGCCAGGTGAAGCGGCGGGTCAGTCCATCCACCGGGACGGGACGTCCACCCAGGACCCGCACGATCTTCTGGCAGGCGCCGAGCACGGCGTTGCCCGCGGCCATCGTCTGGCGCGACGCCGAGCTGCTGCCGGCGTCCGGTGCGGTCGCGGTATCGCCCCACTCCACCGTGACCCGCGTGGGCGGCACCCCCAGCGCGCGCGCCGCGATGACCGCCAGCACGGTTTGCACGCCTTGTCCCACCTCCGCCGCGGCAATGCGCACGATGGCGCCCCGGCGCGTCCGGTGGACCTCCGCCGTTGCACGGTCATCGACGCCGAACCCGTACCCGATGTTCTTGATCGCGGTCGAGACGCCACGCCCGTACACGACATCCCCGTCGGCGCGCGGGAGACGTCGCCGGGCTCCACCACGCTGCGCCCCGGTGATGGTCTCCGCGGTCGCCCCAAGCGATCGGACCCGGGTGCCGGGCCCCAGGGTGCCCGGCGTGCGCACCATGTTGCGGTGGCGAAGCTCGGCGGGATCCATCCCCAGGGCATCGGCCAGCTTGTTGACCTGTTGCTCGAGCGCAAAGGTCACCTGGTTCACCCCAAACCCGCGAAAGGCGCAGGTAAAGGGGTTGTTGGTCAGCGCGACACGCCCCGAGGCGAGCACATGGCGCACGGCGTAGGGCCCGGTGGCGTGCTTCAGCGCATTGTCCAGCAGCTGCACCGAGGTGCTCGCGTAGCAGCCCGCGTCCAGCAGGAATTCCACCTCGGCGGCCATGAAGCGGCCCGCACGGTCCGCCCCCAGGGCATGCCGGATCACGAACGGATGCCGCTTGCCGTGCCCCCGGACCGATTCCGCCCGGTCCCACGCCATGAACACCGGCGCCCGCATGGCGTGCAGGGCGACCAGGAGGAGGAGCTGCACCGAGATATCCTCGCGCCCCCCAAACGCCCCCCCAATCGTGGATTGCACCAGGCGCAGGCGGTCGACGTCCACCCCCAGCACGACGGCCGCCTGGCGCAGGTCGGCCTGTGGCCACTGCGAGGCCACCTCCACGACATACCGACCATCGTCGTCCATCCAGGCCAACCCGGCTTCCGGCGAGAGGAAGGCGTGGTCGATATGCGTCGTGCGGTACGTGCCCTGCACCACCACCGCCGCGCGTGCGAGCGCCCGCGTGGCGTTCCCGCGGGAGATGCGACGTTCGGCCAGCAAGTTGGATGCGCGGTCCGGGTGGACCGCCGGCGCACCGGCGACGAGCGCCTGTGCCGGGTCAAAGACGCCCGGGCGCTCGCGCGTGATCACGCGGACCCTCCGCGCACCTTCCTGGGCCGCGGCGGCCGACATGCCCACGACCAACGCCACCACATCCGAGGCGCCGGCAATCGCTGATTCCACCAGCACCGGCTGGTCCGGCGTGATCAGGCCAAAGCGATTGGTCCCCGGGATGTCAGCCGCCGTGAGGACGCGGACCACCCCCGGAACCGCCAACGCGCCAGCGACGTCGAGGGACTCGAGCCATCCACACACGATGGGGGCGCGCACCGTCGCGACATGATAGGCGGCGCGCGCGGCCAGGTCCGGCGGGTACGCGGCCAGGCCAGACACCTTCGCCACGCCATCTACACGTCGGATGCCGGCGGCCGGCGGCCGGGGGTCACGCATCGGGGCGCGCCTGGGCATCCTGGACGGCGCGGATGATGCTCGCGTATCCCGTGCACCGACAGATGTTGCCGGCCAGCGCTGCCCGGATCTCCTCGGGCGATGCCCCGGAGGGAATCCGGCTCGCGGCAATGATCATCCCCGGGGTGCAGGCGCCGCACTGCAGCGCTCCGTTGGAGATGAAGGCGCTCTTCATGCGCGCGATGCGCCGATCTGCGACGTCCTCGATGGTGGTGATCCGTGCGCCGTCCAGCTCCGCGACGAGCACCAGGCAGGCGGGCGTCGGCCGGTCGTCGACGAGCACCGTGCAGCTCCCGCACTCGCCCACGCTGCACCCCGCCTTGGTGCCGGTGAGCCCGTGGTCGCGCAGGGCCTCGATCAAGGTGGCGCCGTTCCGGGGCTGCCACTCCACGCGGGTGCCGTTGACCTGGAGCGTCACCGTGGGATTGGGGGCGGTCATGCGCGGCCCGTCCCGCGTGCGGGGCGGAGGCGGCCGATCGCGCGCCGCACGAGTCCATCGACCAGCGCCCCGTCTTCTCCAGGAACGGTGGCCCCCTCGGCGAGCAGCATGGGCCGCGCACCCAGCCCGGCAGCGGCGACGCGCAGCTGCGCGCCGTGCCTGACGACGCCCACCGCGATCACCGCCCGGGTGAAGGCGAGGCGACGCCCCACCCGTTGATAGGCACTCGACGGAGCCACCGGGGCGCGCACGCCGGTCATCACGGCGCCGGGGGGGATGCGGGCATGCCCCGCGAGCAGCGCCTGGATGGCGATGGAGCGTCGGAGCACGGCCGGTGTGACAAACTCTGCCGTGCTTCCCATCGCCAGCAGGGCCGTGGCCAGGTCTCCCGCCGGGTGTGGGCTCATGAGGTTGCCACCCACCGTTCCCCGGGCGCGGACCCAGGGGGCAGCGGCCAGGGCGGCGGCCTCGCAGAGGACCGGCGCCACCCGGCGGACGAGCGCACTCGTCGCCAGCTCCGCCCCGGTGACTAACGACCCTATGCGAATGCCATCCCCGACGCGCGCGATCCCGCGCAGCGCGTCGAGTCCCTTGATGTCGACCAGGTGGCGCACCCCGGCCACCCACGGGGCACCAGCGCGCAGCGCCACCAGCAGGTCGGTGCCGCCGGCGTACACGCACGCCCCACGACGTCCCAGGTGGCGGCGCGCATCGGCCAGGCTGACCGCCCGGTGGTACGTCGGCGGCTGGGCGTGACGACCCTCGGTCACGCGAGCGACCGGCGAAGGGAAAAAACGGAGCGGGTGAGAGTCATCCTGGTGTCGCGAGGGTTCGCAGGTTCCGGGCCATCGCGGACGCCTGGGCGACTCCGCCGGGAAGGGCCAACCAACTGGCCACAAAGGCCGAGGCAAACACCACCGCGGCGAGAGCCAGTCGCTCCGTGGGCGCGATCCCGAGATCCGCGATCGCGACGGCGGCCACGGCGGCCAGGCTGGTCACCACGGGTCGCCACACGGCCCCCACCAACCCGCGCCAGGCGATCCCTCCCGCACGCGACATGACCGCCGCGCACGGGATCACCAAGAGGGTGCTGGCCACCGCCATGCTCGTCGCCACTCCCGTGGGGCCCCACCACCATCCCACCAGCACCGCCGTCAGGGTGACCGGCAACTGGACATAGCCGGACCAGCGCAGCAACAGCTGCGACTGGCCACGCGCCAGCGGCAGCCAATACCAGACGCGGCACAGCGCCGAGGCAAACGCCGCAATGCAGAGCCACCGCAACAACGTCACCGACGCGGTCCACTGCGGCCCCAGCACGACGGGGACCAGGTCGGGCGCGCTGACCCCGACGAAGGCAATGCCGGGCAGCGACACGGTCAGGGTGGCGAGGATCGACCGCGAAAGAAATCGCGCCACCGCCGCGGCATCGCCCGCGACCCGCGCACCCGACACCGCGAGGTCACCAAGGATCAGGTACGGCTCCTCGAACGGGTACCGCGCCCATCGACGCGCCGTATCGTACAGGCCCAACGGCACGGCGCCACCCAGGCGGCCGACGGCCATCAACTCCGGCTGGTCGCCCAGCCAGGTGCTGAGGCTGAAGCCCGCGAGAGCCCGCCAGCTGCGGCGCAGTTCCGTCGCCTGCCCGGCCCCGGCATGCTCGCGCTGGGGCAACCATCCGCTCGCGCGCGCCACCCCTAGACCACGCACCACCTCCATCACGAGGAGCTGGATCGGCAGCGACCAGTATCCCGCCCCGCGGTACGCGGCGAAGACGGCCGCCGCGATCCCGATGACCAGCCCGACGAACTGTGCCCCCATCACGGCGGGGAACCGCAGCGCACGCTTGAGCAACGCTTCCTGGAAGGTCGTGATCGTCAACAGCCAGGTGATGACGGCCCAGGCGCTGGCCACCGCAATCACCCGCGGCTCGCGATAGAACGCCGCCAGGGCAACGCCGGCCACCACCATCCCCGCGGCAATCCAGAGGTTGTTGCGCAACGACAGCCAGAAGAAGCTGCTCAGCTCCCCCTCCGTGACCTCGGGTCGCTGCAGCAGCGCGGTCTGGATGACCTGGCCCGCGAGCTGGTTGGCCACGACCCCAACGGGGACCACCATCGCGAAGATCCCGAACGCCTCGGGATTCAGCACGCGGGCAAGCACGACGGCCGCGCCCAGGGAAAGGACGGCCTGCGCCATGCGGGTCGCCCACGCCACCCCACCGGAGACCAGCGCCCGCCGCTGCGCGTCAGCGGACATGCGCACACAGGACGACAGGTCGATGGCCGACCGTCGCCGTCATGAGCGACGATCCACGGCAATCGCCCACCGATGACTGGGGCGCCAGTGGTGTCGGTGTCGGGTCCCGTGCTCCAGCGGCCCATCCTGCGTGGTGCGGATGGTGTACCCCGCGCACAACTCCTCGACGAGGATGCGTCCAAAGAAGTAGACCATCGCCGCGCCCATGCACCCGTGCCCGTCGAGGCCGAAGGTGGCGTACTCCGACTTCGACAGCGTCCGGCCCAGGAATCGATCGGGGTCAAAGGTCGCCGGGTCCGGGAAGATCGCGGGATCGCGGTGGCTCTCGTGCACGCAGATGCGCAGGATCCACCCCGCCGGGATCTGGTATCCCTCATACGCCATGGGCTTGACCACGCGACGATACAAGTACTCGCTCTGCTGCAGTCGGAGCGTCTCGAGCACGACCCGCGTGCCGAGGTCACCCGGCTGCATGCCGTTGGGCGCGCCGGTGACGCGGCCCGCGTGGCACACCTTGTCCTGCCACGGGATATTCGCCGACAACTGGTACGACACCCAGGCGAGGGTGCCCATGAGGTCCCCCGCGCCAAGCCTGAACATCAAAAACAGGTTGCGCAGCCGTCCCTCGTCCTCCAGGGTCTCCGGGGCCGCCTGCACCAGGGCATCGAGCACTGAGGGTGGCGCGCCGGGCGCGCGAGGGGCCGTGGCCAGCGCCCGGAGGATGCGCGTGGCATCGGACAGCCCGCGCTCCATCGACGCGCGCCATGCAGCGCCGCCGGAACGCTCCAGCTGCAGCGATCCCTGGATGCGGTCGAGGTCGTCGAGTCGCGCATCGCCCGCACGCAGGCCGAACATGATGTCCGCGAGCACGTCGATGACCCAGCGGCCCAGGAAGGGGCGCACATCCACACCGCCCGGTGCACGGGCGCTCGCCTCGGCCGCGCGCTCCAGGTGTGTGCGCAATAATCGTCGCGCGTCCGCCTCCCCCTCGGCCAGTGCGGCCTCCGAGAAGGCGCGCCGGAACAGCGGCCCCTCCTCCCGATGCTGGTCGCGGGGCATGTAGCGGAGGAGCCCCTTCTCCGCGAACCGGTTGTAGGGCAAGGCGGCCCCGGCGAGGGCCGATGCATGTTCCTGCAACAACGCGCGACCGCGGGACAGTCCAACGACACACAGCACCGGTCGCCCGAACTGGCTCATCTTGAAGATGGGGCCGTAGCGCGCCGCCTGCTCCAGGTAGAACCGGGGATTGTCGATGGCATCCAGCGAGGCGCCGATGCCGAGTGATCCGGCGGGCCAGCCCCGCCCCTGCCCGTAGCCGGGGCGCGCACGCCACCAGAGAAAGGCGAACCCCACCACGGCTGCCACGGCCGACGCATGCAGGGTCCAGCGCACCGTGAGGAACAGCGTCACGGCCACCGCGACCGCGCCGAGTGCCGCCACCGCGAGCCCCAGCCGCAGCTGTGGCAACGCCGCCAGGTCGCGGCGAAAGGGAGGCTTGAGCGCCACGCGCGCCATCCCGAGGGCAGCAGACACAACGACTGCCGCCGAGAGGGCATCGAGTGGAAGCATGCGACGAATGTAGACACGGCGCCGCGCTCTGCCACCTCGAAACCCGCCGGTCACCGACCCAGGGGCCGCAGGTGGCGGCGGCTCGGTAAGGTCGACCGGCCCGACGCGCGTCCGCGCGTCGCAGCGCGTGGCCCGACACCTGCATCATGCCACCGCGTCATGCCACGCTACCGCTCCGCCCAGCCCACATCCCGGCCACGCCACTGGCGGCCTGATGTCGCGCTGTGTTTTGGCACGCGCCCGCAGCTGGTGAAGGTTGCTCGCCTGTTGCCCGCCCTGCAGCAGGAGCTGAGCGTCTTCACCGTTGATACGGGGCAACACTATGATGACGCCCTGAGCGGCGCGCTCTATCGCGACCTCGGGCTCGCGCCGCCCGACGCCCTGCTCGGCGTCGGCCCCGGGCACCCGATGGAACAGGCCGCCCGCATGTCGGCTGCGACCACCCAGGTCCTGTCCCGCGTCCGCCCGCGGATGGTTGTCGTCGTTGGGGACACCAACTCAACCCTCGCCTGCGCCCTCGCGGCGTCGCAGCTCCGCATCCCCGTAGTGCATGTGGAGGCCGGGCTGCGTTCCGGGGACGCGGCCATGGCCGAGGAGCGCAACCGATGCATCGTCGATCACGCCAGTGCCCTCCTCTGCGCACCGTCGCGCCGTGCCGCGGAGACCCTGGTGCGCGAGGGGGTCACCGGGCAGGTGGTCGTCACCGGCGACATTGCGCGGGACGTGCTGGAGGCCTCGATCGCGCGCCTGGCGCCGCCGCGAAATGACGCGCCGTACGTGCTCAGCACCCTGCATCGCGCCGAGCTGACCGATGCACCAGAGACGCTCCGGCAGGTGATCGCGGCGTTGGGGGAGCTCGAGCTCCCCGTGCTGTTGCCCGTGCACCCCCGGACCCGTGCCGCGCTCGAGGCCATCGACATGCTGCGCCCGTGGCCGCAGAATGTGACCGTCACGCCACCGTTGGAGTACACGCGCATGCTGATGGCCATTCGCGACGCGAGCGCGGTCGTGACCGACAGTGGCGGCGTGCAGCGCGAGGCGTACTGGCTCGGCACCCCGTGCGTGACGGTGCGTGCCGTCTCCGAGTGGGTTGAGACCGTTGAGCTGGGGGCCAACCGCGTGCTCGCCCCGGCGGAGATCCACTCGCTCCCACAAGCGGTTCACGAGGCACGGCGTGCGCCACGCGACTGGTCGCGCGATGCCTACGGGCAAGGCGACGCCGGTGCGCGCATCGCCGCAGCCATTGCAGCCACGCTCCCGGCGCGTCGCCGCGCGGCACCACTCCCGGTCGGGTGAGCAACCGTCGACTGGCCGGGATCCTCCTGGCGGTGACCCTGGGGCTCCTCGTGTTCGCGCATTGGCGACACGGGCCGGAGCTCGGCGCCGACGACCACGGGCAATACCTCTTGCACGCGCGCGCGCTCGTTGAGGGGCGCCCCTACACCGAGATCGGGTTCCTGCACTCGCAGTATTCCACCCTCGTCGCGCCCGTGGCCGAACCCCCTGGCCTTCCCGCGGTCCTCGCGGGAGCGATGGCGCTGGGGGTGTCATGGCGGTGGGTGCTCGTGGTGTCGTACCTGCTCGCCATCGCCGCCGTCTTCCGCTACTGGCGGGACGAGGAGGAAGCGCCGTGGCTTGGTGTGGTGGTCGCGGCATGGACCGCGAGCGCATTGGCGGCACCGCACGCGTTCGACACGGTCATGGCGGACCTCCCGTTCATCGCCTGCACCTGGATGGTCCTCATCGCGGCCCGGCGCCCGGGGCGCACCGCGACCGTCGCCCTCGTGCTCGCGGGATGCCTGGCGTTCTCGTTCCGCATGGCGGCCCTGCCGTTGATTCCGGCGGCTGCCACCCTTCTCCTCCTCGGCCCGGACCGGGCCGCGCGCACGCGATGGGCGATCGCCCTCGTGGCCTGGACCCTGGTGGCGCTGGCCATCCTGGTGGGGATGTCGGCCGGGAGTGCACTGGGCAGCGAGACCGTGCGCGGCCCCGGGGCATTGGTCGCCGACCTGCGCTTGAATGTCGCCGCGATGGTGGAGGGCGCCTGGCAGTCACTGCCCGTGATGTTGCCGATGCGTGGGCTGCGTTGGAGCGTTGGTGCGGTTGTCGGGGCGCTGGCCCTCGTTGGGGCGTGGACGCACCGCCACACGCCACGGCATCGCGTCACCTGGGTGTTCAGCGCCTGGTACCTGCTCATGCTCCTCACCCTGCCCACGCGAGCCGGGCGGTACCTGTGGCCCCTCGTGCCGCTCGTTCCTGCTTGTCTCTGTTGGGGTGCGCTGCGGCTCCCGGGCCTGGCGTCCCGGCGGGGCCGTACGATCGCCGCGCTCGCGGGAGCGCTGGTGGCCACGGGCACCTGGCAGCAGCTTCGGCGCGCGGCTCCCCCGACCTGGGCCACCATGGCGGACATCGACCGTGTCACACGCTTTCTCGTGTTGGAGCAGCGTCGTGACCCGGCGACGCGCGTGGCCTTCTTCAGCCCCCGGGTCCTGACCTGGGAGACCGGCATTCCCTCCGCCCCCCTGTTCGGCGCCCCTCCCGACACTGCGCGGTCGTTCCTCGTCGCGCATGGGGTGACACATGTCGTGCAGGGTGATGCCGGGACCTGGGCCATTGGCGCCTCGGGAATGGACGCCCTGATTGCCTCGCAGCCCACGTGGCTTCGGCAGGTCTACGCCGACCCCACGTTTCGCGTCTGGCGCCTCGAGCCGCGGTAGCTGCGCCGGTGTGGAACGTGCCGCACAACCTTGTGGCGCGCCGACCTCATGCATACGCGGCGCCTCAGCACCGCCTCGGACCACCCGTCCCTCCCTGACCTCCAAGTCGTTGCGGGACAGCGCCTTACGCCCGTGCGTCGAGCGCGTTGGCAAGCTGGGACGACAGTTGCTCTACGAACGGCCGTGGACCATCCGTCACCGTCACTCCGTCCGAGTCGCCGACACGTCATCGGTGTCTCCCTCGAAGACTACTACCACGTCGGGGCCTTCCAGCCGCTCGTGGAGCCAGGGCATTGGTCCCGCTTCGAGTCGCGGCTCTCGCACGCGACGGCGTCCGCACTCGCCCTGCTGGACGAGGTCGGCGCCCAGGCGACGTTCTTCACCCTGGGGTGGGTGGCGGAGCACATGCCGGACCTCGTGCGATCGGTCATCGCCCGGGGGCACGACGTGGCGAATGCCGGCTTCTCGCATACCGGTGTTCGGCAGTTGGACCGCAAGGGACTGGAGGGGGAGCTGCGTCGCGGGCATGACGCCATTGCCGCCGCCACCGGTCGGGCCCCGCGCGGCGTGCGCATTCCGGACTTTGTCCGCACGCGCGATCGCTGGGCGTTCGACGTGGTCGCGGACCTCGGGTACGACTACGACGCCTCCTTCCGGCCGCTCGGTCGCGAGCCCCTGCCCGCTCCCCTCTCGCGGTATCCCTTCACCTGGCAACGGGGCGAGCGCCACCTGCGCGTCTTCCCGGTGCCAACCCTCTCGCTCGGCGGCTGGCTGCTCCCTGTCGGTGGAGGTGCCTGGCTCCGGCAGCTCCCCGCGCCGCTGGTGCGGCATGCCCTCGCGCGTTGGGAAGGTTCCCCGCTGTCCCTGTACTTCCAGGCCTGGGAACTGGATCGCGAGCAACCACGGCTGACCGCCGTGTCGCGCCTCTCGCGGTGGCGACACTACGGGCACCTCGATCGCGCCGCCCTGCGGCTGCGCGAGGCCATGCGCGAGCGGTCCTTCACCAGTTACGAGCGGTTCCTCGATCTCGCGCCGATCCCGGTCACCGCGGCCACGCGCGCAGTCGTGGCCCCGCCTCCCGTCGCGGTCACCACGCGCCCGCGCCACGGCGTGACGGTCGTGGTCCCGTGCTTCAATGAGGAGGAAAGCCTGCCCTTCCTCTTCAACACGCTGGCCAGCGTGCGGAAGGACCTCGCCGATGAATACGACGTCTCGTTCCTCTTCGTGAACGATGGGTCGCGGGACCAGACCGGGGCCCTGCTCGAGCATCTCGCCCACACCCTGCCCGGGAGCCGCGTGGTGCACCACCCGGGGAACCGCGGCATCGCCCACGCCATCCGCACCGGCATCGAGGCCTCGCGCGATGAACTCACCTGTTCCATCGACGCGGACTGCACCTACGATCCACACCAGCTCTCGCTCCTGCTCCCGGCCCTGCGGCGCGGCGCGGCGATGGTGACCGCCTCGCCGTACCATCCGGCGGGCCGCGTCCGCCATGTGCCGGAGTGGCGCCTGGTGCTCTCGCGGACCCTGTCGCGCCTGTACACCCGCACGTTAGGCACGGGGCTGCACACCTACACCAGCTGCTTCCGGGCCTATCGCCGCAGCGCCATCGTCGGGCTCCCGCAATCGCATGGCGGCTTTCTCGGCATCGCCGAGATGCTCGTGCGCACGGTGCTCGCCGGGGAACGCGTGGACGAGGTGCCGGCCACCCTCGAGGTCCGGCTGATCGGCCACTCCAAGCTCAAGATCCTGCGCGTCATCCGGGGACACCTGGGATTGCTCTGGCAATTGCGACGCTGGCCGGACCGCCGTCGTGATCCTGGCAGCCCCAACCTCTCCTCTGCCACGGTGCCGCAATGAGTGATGTCATCGTGGTCGGTGGTGGCATGCTCGGGCTGACCCTGGCGCTCCGCCTGCGGCAGCAGGGGCACGACGTCACGGTGCTCGAGGGTGAAGCCGCGGTCGGTGGGCTCGCGGCGGCCGATGACATCGGCGAGGTGCGCTGGGATCGCTTCTATCACGTCATCCTTGGCCAGGACACGCGGCTGCTGGCCCTGCTCCGGGAGATCGGGCTCGGCGACGCCATGCGCTGGGGCCGCACCCGCACCGGCTTCTACGTGGACGGGCGCTGGTACTCCATGTCGACCGCGCTCGACTTCCTGCGCTTTCCACCGCTTGGGCTCGTCGGCAAGGGGCGCCTCGCATTGACGATCCTCGCGGCCGCGCGCCAACAGGATCCATTGCCGATGGAAGC
>JAEUJL010000301.1 GCA_016794835.1 Gemmatimonadota bacterium
GTCCGGGCCCCTGCCAATCCGACCAACCCCCTGCCGCCGGTGCCGACCCGGCGGGCGGAACCGCGCCGGAGTGGCCGAGCGCGGTCGGTACGCGCCCTGCCCCTCCTGCGGGCCACACGCGGGCGGTTTCGCCCACACTCAACCTCTCCCGTGCAGGAGCACACCTCAATGCGTACGATCTCTCCCCTCACCAACGTCTTCGATCGGATGGTCACCCTGTCGCGCGCCATGGATGATGCCGTGGGCACCGGCACGGGCGATCCCACCTGGGCGCCCTCGCTCGATGCCAGCGAGACCGAACATGGCTGGGTCGTGGACATCGACCTGCCGGGCGTGGCCCCGGAGTCCGTCGACGTGGTCTTTGACCGCAACGCCCTGACCGTGCGCGGCACGCGTCAGCGCGTGGAGGGCGACAAGACGCGCGCGGGCATTCGCGAGCGCGCGATGGGCGCCTTCGAGCGCACGCTCCGCTTTCCACAACACGTGGACAGCGAGAAGATCAGTGCCGAGTTCAGGCACGGCGTGCTGACGATCACGGTGCCAAAGGCCGAGAGCGCGCGGCCGCGCAAGATCTCGGTGCAGGCGGACGTGGCGCGATAAGGACACGGCGGCGGCGCGCCCACGCGCTGCCACCCCGGGGGCGAGGCGTCGATCGCAGGGAGGCACCACCTGCGGTCGGCGCCTCGTCGGCGTTCAAACCCCCGGGAGGCGGGCGCTGTCTACCCCCTGAACCCGCTTCGACGAGCTCCCCCAATGCGACTGACCGCGCTCCTACTCCTGTCCGCCACCGCCCTCCCTGCCCAGGAAGTCCTCGGGCGCCGGGATCGCGTGTTCACCCTCAGCGAGCGGGTCAGCTCGGGTGACGATGTCCGCATCTTCGCCCGGCAGGGCACCATCACCGTGACGGAAGGGAGCGGGAGCACCGTCGAGTTCCGTGCGGAGAAGGAGCGCGGTGACGTCGACGACATCGGCTTTGTCGTGCGCCGCGGCGGTGGCCTGACCATCTGCGCTGTCTATGACTCCGATGACGAGTGCTCGGACGACGGCGTGCGCAGCGAGGGACGTCGCTGGCGCAACTGGGGCGACCGCGCGCGCGCCAACATTACGGTGACCGTCCCCCGCGGGATGCGCCTGCGCATCGGGTCTGGGAACGGGGACGTGTCCGTGGCGGCCGCAGCCGCCGAGGCGCGCGTGGCGAGCGGCAACGGCCGCGTCCGTGTGTCAGGGGTCCGCGGCCAGGTCACCGCCTCGAGCGGCAATGGGCGCGTGACCGTGGAAGACGTCACCGGCCAGGTGAAGGCCTCCACCGGCAACGGCGACGTCTCAATCGGGACCATCACCGGCCCGGTGAATGCCTCGTCGGGGAACGGCGACATCCTGGTGACCATGGACCGGATCTCCGGCGATGGCGACATGGAGTTCTCGTCCGGGAATGGCCGAATCGAGGTGACCCTCCCCTCGGACTTCTCGGCCGAGGTGGACGCGACCACCGGCAGCGGGCGCATCACGACGGACTTCCC
>JAEUJL010000376.1 GCA_016794835.1 Gemmatimonadota bacterium
CCGCGGGATGTCCTCCGGCTTGAACTGCAGGTCGGCCGGGTAGAACACGAGGATGCTGCCGCGCGCATTGAGGAATCCCGTGCGCAGCGCATCGGCGATGCCGCGGCGGCTGCGATGGCGCACGCCACGCAGGAAGGGATAAGTCGCCCGCAGGCGCTCGATGGTCGCCCACGTCTGGTCGACCGACCCGTCGTCCACGACGATGACCTCGTACGTGACCCCGTCGCGCCCCAGGACCTCGGCGGCTTGCTCCATGAACAGCGGCAGGTTCTCGGCTTCGTCCTTGGCCGGGACGAGAACGGAAACCTGAACGTGGGAGCCATCAGACGGCGGACGGCGGACGGCGGACACGGACTCGTTTTCGGTTGGGAGCGCCGCCTGAGCGTCGAAGCGAGAGGCGCCGGGACGCTCGCCCTCGACGTGGCGGCTCCGCTCCCCTGCCGCCTGCGGTCTGCCGTCCGGCATGCTAGACGCGCTTCCGCATGCGGGCCGACAACACGCCGAGTTGATCGCGGTACTTGGCCACGGTGCGTCGGGCGATGTGCACCCCGCCGTCCTGGAGAATCTGCACGATGGCCTGGTCCGTGAGGGGGTTCTTCGGGTCCTCGTTGGCCACGAGCTTCTCGATCTGGTCGCGGATCCCGCGGGCCGACACGTCCTCGCCGCCGGTGGTGGCGAGGCCGGACGAGAAAAAGTACTTGAGCGGGAGCACGCCGCGAGGGGTCTGCACGAACTTCTCGTTCGTCACGCGGCTGACCGTGCTTTCGTGCATGCCGATGACGTCGGCGACCTCCCGCAGGGTCAGCGGCCGGAGGCCACGGACGCCCTTCTCGAAGAAGTCGCGCTGCCGCTCGACGATGTAGTTCATGACCTTGAGCATGGTCTGGCGCCGCTGCTCGATGGCCTGGATCATCCAGTTCGCCGAATTCAGCTTGTTGGCGATGAACTCCTTGTTCTCGCCATCGAACTTCTTCTTGTCGCGGGCGATTTCCTGGTACGCCCGGCTCAGCTTGAGGCGCGGCAGGTTGGCGTCATTGATGAAGACGCGATAGGCGCCGTCGATCTTCTCCACGACCATGTCCGGGACGATGTAGCCATCCGACGCGCTCGAGTAGCGCAATCCCGGCTTGGGGTCCAGCTTGGCGACCTCGTCGGCCGCCTGCTGGACATCCGCGGGGCTGATGCCAAAGCGCTTGGACAGCTCGCTCCAGCGATGGGCGATGAGCTCGTCGAAGGCGTCATGCACCAGGCGGTACTGCAGGGTCTCCTCGTGCTGCTGGTCACGCAGCTGGAGGAGGAGGCACTCGCGCAGGTCGCGGGCGCCCACGCCGGATGGGTCGAGCCCCTGGATCACCTGGAGGGCGGCCTCGCATTCCTCCGCCGTGTAGAACGGGAGGGTCCCCTGGAATCCCTCCTTCTCGGCGGCGCGTGCCACGACCTCGTTGATCGAGGTCTGGATCTCCTCCAGCGAGCAGGTCAGCCATCCCGATTCGTCGATGTTGCCGATGAACTCATCGGCGAGCAGCAGCTGGCGGGGGTTCAGCTCGAGCAGGGCCACCTGGTCGCGGAGGTGGTCGGACAGGTCGCGCGACTCCACCGTGACCGGCTCGTAGTACTCGCGCTCCTCCGTTTCCTCGCGCGGCCCATCCGGGGCGAAGCCGTCCTGGAGGATCTCCTCCCAGTCCACCGTGTCGTTCTTCTGGGCCTCGAGCTCCGGGGTGCTGGGCTCCTCGGGCTCCGAGAGGTCGACCGGGCCTTCCTCGCCTTCCTCGGCCGCCTCCTGCTCGGCGACCTCCTCGTCTTCCTCGGGCTCCACCATCTCGAGGAAGGGATTGACCAGCAGTTCCTGCTTGAGGTGCTGCTGCAGGTCGAGCAGCGGCATGTAGAGCAGGTCCATCGCCTGGTACAGGCGTGGATTGATCTTGAGTTCCTGCCGGAGCGACGTGCTCTGGCTGAGGCCCGTCCTCATGCCGCCGTATCCTCGGACGCGAAGCGCTCGCGCAATCGCGCGGTCAGCGTGGGCCCGAGATAGATCCGCGACACTTCGTCGTCAAAGACGAGTTCGCGCACCGTCCCGGAAACCTTGACCTGGCCGTCGAACATGATATACGCGCGGTCCACGATATCCAGCGTTTGCTCCACGTTGTGATCCGAGATCAACACTCCAATGCCGCGTTGCCGCAGCCCCGCCACGATCTTCTGGATGTCGTGGACCGCGATGGGATCGACTCCCGCAAACGGCTCATCGAGCATCATGAACTTGGGTTGCGACACGAGGGCCCGGGTGATCTCGAGCCGCCGCCGCTCCCCGCCGGACAGGGCGAACGCCTTGCTCTTCCGGAGGTGCTTGATGCCCAGTTCGTCCAGCAAGGCTTCCAACCTAGATCGACGCTCCTCCTTGCTGAGAGGCAACGTCTCGAGGATGGCCAGCAGGTTCTCCTCCACCGACAGTTTCCGGAAGATCGAGGGCTCCTGCGAAAGGTACCCGATCCCCCGCCGGGCGCGACGGTACATCGGCATGCGCGTGATGTCCTCGCCATCCAGCTGGATGTGCCCGGCTTGTGGCGGAATCAGCCCGACGATCATGTAGAACGTGGTGGTCTTTCCCGCGCCGTTGGGACCGAGCAATCCCACGATCTCGCCCTGCTGGAGGCGGAAGGCCACGTCGTTCACCACGCGGCGCCGTCGGTAGATCTTCACCAGGCCCCGCGCCTCGATGATGGAGCCCGAGGGGACGGCGGCCGGGGTCGGCGAACGCACCGGCGACGCCGCGACGGCGGCGTGCTCCCCGGTCTTTCGCAGGGCTTCCGCGAGGTCCCCGCGCTGGGCAGCGATCGTCGCCCAGACATTCGGGGCGACGCGCACCGCGTCCGCGACCTCTGCCGGCGCACCGGTCGCCGGGTAGATCGCCAGCCCCTGGGCGGTCAGCCGCGGGAAGACCGACTTCGAGAGGAAGGTCCGGACCTCGTCGAGCGAGAGGCGCGCGGCTTCCTGGTCGGCGTCGAGGCCACGGGCCCGGATGGAGGCGAGATAGTCCTCCCGGAAGCGAATGGCGACGTCGTGGAAGCTCGCATATCCCTCCGGCGACGCACTGACGATCAGCGCATGGAGGCCGAACGCCAGCGATCGGTCGCCGCCGGTGAGTCCTTCAATGCGTTGCGAGATGTCGTCGTCAGGCAGTTCGTCGGTCATTCGCGGAGTCCCGGTCCCGGGCGACGACGTGGGGCGGCCCCCGGGCGGGCCGGTGCCGCGGCTCGCGGGGGGCGCTTCACGGCGCGCGCCTTGTCCGGAGGAAGGGTATCGGGAGGAGTCGCCTCAAGGAACAGCCCCGCCACAGAATCCGTGACGGTCACCGTCTGGACCTCACGCGCCTTGAAGTCGAGGGCAATCACCCGACCGCGCACGTAGGAGAGCCCGGGCTTGTCCTTCTCACCCCGGTTGGACGGCATTTGGTAGAAGGAGCTGGCCTGCCCACGGGCGACGAGGTCGCGGAGCGTGGGCTGCGAGGTCGTGTCCTGCCCGGGGATGCTGTCGAAGCGGGCGACGATGGTGTCACCACGGAGCCAATCGCG
>JAEUJL010000378.1 GCA_016794835.1 Gemmatimonadota bacterium
CGATCGTAGGCGATCCCCGCCGCGATGTTCATCTCCGGGTCCTCGACCCACGACAGGTCTTCGTTGTCCGAGCGGATCGCCCGGGCGGTCGACGGCATCAGCTGCATCACCCCGCGCGCCCCCACGCGACTGCGCGCGGTCGCGTCCAGGTTGCTCTCCGTCATCCCCTGTGCCTTGAACAGCTTCCAGTCGAACCCGGGGCCAAAGTACCGCTTGCTGTACTTGCGGAAGGTGTCGTCGTAGTCCGGCGCCTTGCGTCGCGGGCGCTCGGGCGCCTGCGCGAGGGCCTCCCCGCACGGACCGAGGGCCAGGGCGACCAACAGCACCCGGGCTCGCATCAGTTCAGCGACTGCCCCACGATCATCGCGATGGCAATGAAGAGCGCCGCGATGAAGATCGCCACGGCCACGTTCCCGCGACGCAACTCCTCGTTGAAGTTCACCTGGGGGGTCAGCCAGTCGATCACCCGATAGGCCAGGAACATCAGCAGCACGCCGAGGGTCGCGTACAGGAAGTTGGAACCCACAATGCGCCATTCCATGGGCGGGATCCTCGAGGGGGGTCAGCCGGTGGTACAGCCGCTGTCGCGCGCCGGGTGCCGATCCGGCACCGTACATACTACGGGGGGCCGTCGGCCCGCACAGCTCCCCCTTAGCTTTCCCCGTCATGGATTTCGCCAACATCGCCGACCAGCTGTCCGGGAGCCCGCTCACGGCCTTCGGCGCGCTTTTCCTGGCGGGAGTCCTGACCAGCTTCACGCCGTGCATCTACCCGATGATCCCCATCACGGCGGCGATCGTCGGCGGGGGCGAGGCAGCACCCGGGGAACGGCGCTCCCGGTTCCGCCCCCTCCTCCTCTCCCTCACCTACGTCCTGGGACTCGCGGCGGTCTACGCCACCCTCGGCCTGATCGCCGGGATGACCGGCACCATGTTCGGCCGGATCAGCACCAACCCGTGGCTGTACTTCGCCATGGCCAACCTGTTGCTGCTGGCCGCCCTGGCGATGTTCGACGTCATCCCCGTCAGGGTGCCCTCCGCCCTGCTGCAGCGGGCCAGTAGCGCGGGCGAGGGCGGGCGGTTCGGGGGAGCCTTGCTCATGGGGGCGATGTCCGGCCTGGTCGCCGCCCCCTGCTCCGCCCCGGTCATGATTGCCGTGCTGACCTGGGTCACGGAAACCCGGAGCGCCCTGCTGGGGTTCTTGTACCTGTTCGTCTTCTCGCTCGGGATGTGCACCCTGTTGGTCGTGGTCGGGGTATCGTCCGGGTCGCTGTCGCGGCTGCCGAAAGCCGGGCTCTGGATGGTGCGGGTGAAGAAGTTCTTCGGGCTCGTGATGATCGGCGTGGCGCAGTACTACCTCATCAAGATGGGACAACTCCTCATATGATCCGTCGCCTCCTCTCGGTCGCCGCCCTGGTCGCTGCCCCGGCGCTGGCCTCCGCCCAGCGCGCGATCGACCTCGAGATCGGGGCGAAGGCGCCGGACATGGCGCTGCTCACCCTCGATGGCCAGCCCGCCAACCTCTCCGCCTACATCGGAAAGACGCCCTTCCTGATGGAAGTGTGGGCCACCTGGTGCGAGAACTGCGAAGCCCTCGCCCCCCGCATCCTCGCCGCGAAGAAGAAGTACGGCGACCGGATGAAATTCCTCGGCGTCGCCGTCTCGTTCAACCAGTCGCCAGCCCGCGTCAAGGCGCACATGGAGAAACACGGCTTTGACATCGAGACGTTGTACGACAAGAAGGGCGAGGCCGATGTCACGTACGGCGTGAAGGCCACCTCAACAATCATCGTGGTGGACAAATCGGGGAAGATCGTCTATGCCGGGGCCGGTGCCGGGCAGGACATCGAGGCGGCGGTGAAGAAGGGGTTGGGGAT
>JAEUJL010000406.1 GCA_016794835.1 Gemmatimonadota bacterium
CCCCCGCTGCGGGGAAACCGGTTGTTGGCCCGATCCGGGTCCGGCACGCGGGCCTCCGGGTCGGCCGTGACGTGGCAGGACAACCCCGCGCCAAGCCGTCCATTGGGCACGAGCCACTGCACGGTCGGCGCTCCGGTCCGGGGAACCGCATCGAGCGGCACTTCGAGCCGCGTGCTGTCCCGCCACTGCTCCGCGCCACCACCGTCCACACAGCTGGCCCGGAGCCACGCCATTGGCGCGAGGGGAGCGTCCGCGGCCACAAAGGCACTCAGGAGCATCGGGAGCCCCCCACGAATCAGGGGAACGGTCCCGGAGTCATTCTGGATGACCTGGGCCGCCACGAGATCCGTCACACGGAGGTCCAGCGATCCCCGCACCCGCAACGTCGTGGCGAGGGTCGCGGTGTCCACCTGCACGCGAACGCTCGTGACTCCCGCTCCGACAGCTCGCAGCAGGCCGGACTGGTCGATCCGGGCCACCGAGGTGTCCCCAACGGTCCAGACCGGCGACCATCCCTGCGCCTCCGTCCCATCGGCGTCCAGGGGGCTGGCCCGATAGCTGACGGACGCCCCCACGAGCACCTCGTCCGGTGCGCCCGCCCCCAGGACCACCCGGGCCACCCTCGGTCGCTCGGCGGTCAACATGACCGATGCGCTTTTTCCGCCCGCGGACGCCGTGATCGTCGCCGTCCCCGCGGCGACAGCGGTCACCACCCCGGTTGAGGTCACGGACACGACGGTGGATGCGCTAGAGGTCCAGGCGACGGGCACCGGGGTGACCAGTCCCCGGCCGTTGTAGGTCAGGGCCGTGAGGACGCGACTTTCGCCGAGCTTGAGGGAGGCGGAGGCCGGACTGACCTCGATCCTGGCGACCCCGGCCGTGTTGGTCGGGGGGTCTCCCCCGCACGCCGCGCAGAGACCCAGCGCCGTGGCCACGAAACCGCGAGAGAACGACCGTTCGGTGCGTGCCACCGGGAAGGACCAACCCCGCGAGCGAGGGCAAAAAGAATAGCTGGGGCCGGATTCGAACCGGCGACCCCGGCATTATGAGTGCCGTGCTCTAACCACCTGAGCTACCCAGCCGACTTCGCTCTGAGAAAGCGAGGAGGAAGCATAGCGGGACAGGGGCGCGGAGCCTAGCCCTGACCCGCCGGAGGGTCGGGTTTTGGCGGCGAGATGCCGACACTCCGGGGCGAGGAGCGTGATCATGACGATGCCTGTCACCAAGACCCCACCCATCAGCCCCACCGATCCACGCCGTCCGCCCAACCAGGTCGTGAGCGGGCTGGTCGAGGAGTTCTACGAGGAGCGTCGAATCGAGACGCGACGGGAGCAGGAGCTGGCGAAGCGGCGCAATGTGCGCGATCGACTGCGCCGCCCGATCGTCGGAGCCGTGGTGCTTGCGATCTGTGGCGCGGCCTGGTTTGCGCCGCTGCCAACCCGCGCCCCCGCACCTCCGCCCCCGCTGTCGTACCGACTGGCCTCCGCGAGGCTCGCGTTGAACCTCGCGGCGCGGCGTGTGGACGCGTTTGCGGCACGCCACGGCCGCGTGCCGGCGACCCTGCTCGATGCGAACGTCGACGAACCCCAAATGATCCTCCGCGCCCTGGGCACCCGGGACTACGTGATCCAGATGCACGTCGGCTCGGTGGTGTTGACCTATGACTCCTCGATCGCTCCCGCCGTCCAGAGCGATGATGCCTCCACCATCCTGCGCACGACACTCAAATGAGGCCACGTCGCGGTTTCTCCTACGTTGAGCTGCTCGTGGTGCTCACGGTCATCGGCATCATCACCCGCATTGCGGTGCCTCGGATGTGGGAGGTGCGCAAGCGCGCGCAGTCGCGCTCCGCCGTCGCGGATGTGCGGGTGATCCGCGACGCCCTGCTCTCCCACCAGACGGATCGCGGCGCCTTTCCCGGCGAGGCACCAGCGGGCACGATCCCCTCGGGACTGCAGAGCTTCCTGCCGGCGGGGTTCGCCTTCACCAGGGACGACTACACCCTGAACTACGAGTACTGGGCCGCGTCGGGCCCATCGCCCGCGATGATCGGGGTGGCCGTGGAGACCAACGACTCGACCCTGGCCAACGAGGTGCGAAAGCTGGGGGCCTCCGGGCTGCCGCACCTGCTCGTCGGCAACCGCACCATCTTCATCCTCTCGGGGCTCGGCGGCGTGAGCTGAAAACACAAACGCGACCCCCGGATGGGGGCCGCGCGTGTGCAATTGCCATAGCGGGGGCGGGATTTGAACCCGCGACCTTCGGGTTATGAGCCCGACGAGCTACCAGGCTGCTCCACCCCGCGTCAGGAAAGCCGAATCTAGGCTGCCCCACCCCCAAGTCAAGGCTTGGACCGCGTGCTGTCGTCGATGAAGCGGTAGACGATCTCCTTGTCGCCGCGCACCATCCCGTACATCTCGCGCGCGATGCGCTCCTGCACGGCGGGGTCGCTCCGCAGGCTCACCTGCATCGCGCGCAACGAGTCGATGTCGCGTTGCAGCGAATCGACGTCGCGTTGCAGGGAGTCCGCCCGCGCGCGTTGACGCACCAGGTCCACCGAGGAGTACTCCCCGCCCTGCACGGCGAAGACCAGCGCCGCGATCACCGCGGCGCCGGCCAGCCATCGTCCCCCACCCGCCGACGAACCGGCGCGGCTAGAGGCCATAGATCGCGCCACCCGGATACTCCGCGGCCTCGCCGAGCTGCTCCTCGATGCGCAGGAGCTGGTTGTACTTCGCCACGCGATCCGTGCGCGACGCCGAACCCGTCTTGATCTGTCCGGCGCCCGTTCCCACGGCCAGGTCGGCGATGAAGGTGTCCTCGGTCTCGCCACTGCGGTGCGAGATCACGGAGAGATACCCGGCGGCGCGCGCCATCTCGATCGACTCGAGGGTCTCGGTCAGGGTCCCGATCTGGTTCACCTTGATCAGGATCGAGTTCCCGACGCCGCCCTCGATGCCGCGCGCGAGGCGTTCCGTATTGGTGACGAACAGGTCGTCCCCTACCAGTTGGCAGCGGTCGCCCAGCTGCGCCGTGAGCAGCGCCCAGCCCTCCCAGTCATCCTCGGCGAGCCCGTCCTCGATCGACACGATCGGGTAGGTCTCGAGCCACTTCGCATAGAGCTCCACCATGCCGCGGGCGTCGCGCGTGCCGGCGCCACTCTTCTTGAACGTGTACTGCTTCCCCTTGAACAGCTCGGACGCCGCGCAGTCGAGGGCCAGGGCGACTTCCTTGCCCGGCGCATAGCCGGCGGCCTCGATCGCCTCGATCACCACCTTGAGCGCCTCTTCGTCGTTGGGCAGGTCGGGCGCAAAGCCCCCTTCGTCCCCCACCCCGGTCGACAGCTTGCGCTTCACCAACACCTTCTTGAGCGCGTGAAAGACCTCCGCCCCCATCCGGAGGGCATCGGCAAAGGTCTCCGCGCCCACGGGCACGATCATGTACTCCTGGAAGTCCACCGTGTTGGTGGCGTGCGCGCCGCCATTCAGGATGTTCATGAGCGGCACCGGCATCGTGCGCGCCATCGGGCCACCGAGGTAGCGATAGAGGGGCATGCCGCTCTGCACGGCGGCCGCACGGGCCACCGCCATCGACACCCCGAGGATCGCGTTGGCGCCCAGCTTTCCCTTGTTTGGCGTCCCGTCCAGATCAATCATCGCCCGGTCGATCCCGAGCTGGTCCAGGGCATCGCGGCCACGCAGCGCCGGGCCGATTTTCTCGACCACGTGGCGCACCGCCTTGGTCACCCCCTTCCCGAGGTAGCGCTTGGCGTCGCCGTCCCGCAGCTCCAGCGCTTCATGCTCCCCGGTGGAGGCACCCGAGGGCACCGCCGCCCGCCCCGCGGCGCCGCTCTGCAGGGTCACGTCGACCTCGATGGTCGGGTTGCCGCGGCTGTCGAGGATCTCCCTCGCCTGGATATCGAGAATGCTGGACATGGGTGCTAGTGAGTGGTAAGTCGCGCGCTGCCAGCCGATGGGACCGGGCCGCGCTCGTAGTCAGTGGAATCGGACGACCGGGGGCCGCCCGCGGGACTTGGGATGCCGTACGCCTGCTCCAGCGTCGCCGCCATCCGCTCCCAGGTGACGCGTGAGAGCTCATCACGTCCCGCGTAATCGAGCCCCGCGGTGGGAATCGGCGCCAGGAAATGCAGGTGAACCACCCCGGCCGAGACGCGGAAGCTCCCTCGGCGCTGCACTTCCCGCGTGCCGTAGACCAGCGTGGGAACCACCGGGACACCGGCGGCGATCGCCAGGACAAAGGGGCCCTTCTTGAACGGCCGCAGCGCATAGCTGTCGCCTCGCGTCCCTTCCGGGTGCACCACGACGGAGACCCCGTCCCGGATGCGCGCCGCGGCCGTCTCGTACCCGGCAAAGGCCGCCTTCCGGTTCTGGCGGTCCACGAAGATGAACCCTGCGGCGCGCATCGCACGCCCGAAGATCGGGATCCGTTCCAGCTCCGCCTTGGCCACGAACTTGTAGTGCTGCAGCACCGAGGCGATGCTGAACACATCGAACCACGAGACGTGGTTCGCGGCATACACGCACGGACCGGTGACCGGTGGACCCTCCTGGTGGACCACCACGCGCACCCCGGCGGCCTTGCAGAGGAGCCATCCCCAGAGGCGCGGCGCGACATCAAACACCCCACCCGGTACGTCGCGCGCCCCGAGCAGGGCCGCCACGATCACCACCGTGCCAATGATGGGGGTCGCGACGGCAATCGTGAGGAGGACAAGGAGGGTACGCACTACGTCGAAAAGTGGTCGTGCCCCGCGGGCAGGTCAACGCGCACGCCATCCTCGAGCGCCACGACCACGCCCGCCGGTGCCGCACGCACCGCGCCGAGTCGGGTCAGCGGGACCCCGAATGCCCGCGCAAACGCGTTGGCGTCGACCTCGCCCCGCGTGACCACCACCAACTCGTACTCCTCCCCGCTCGCCACCGCAGATCGCCAACCGAGTCCCTCGGGCCGCGGCACACGTGACAGGTCCACCCGCACCTCGCACCCTGACGCCGCCGCGAGGTGATGCAGCTCGCTCGAGAGCCCGTCGGAAATGTCGATCATCGCCACGGCGCCTCGCTCAGCCAGCCACAACGCCTCCGCCACCCGCGCACGCGGCGCGGCAAACCGCTCCCGCGCCCAGCGACCGGGGACCTCGCCGGTGCGCCACGCCTCGAGTGCCATTGCCGGGCCCCCAAGCACCCCGGTCAGGTAGACCGAGTCGCCCGGCCGTGCTCCCGTACGACCGAGTGGCGCAGGGGCACTCCCGATGACGGTCACCCCCACGACGAGCTGCGACGCACGCGTCAGGTCACCACCGACGATCCGCGCCCCAAGCCCAACGTCCCGGACCGCTGAACCAACACCGTCAGCCAGCGCCTCCACGGTATCGCGCTGGTCCTCGGGCAGCGCCAGGGCGAGGACCACGGCCCGGGGAGTGACTGCCGCGGCCGCCAGGTCGCTCAACGCCGCCATCGTCGCACGTCGCCCCACCTCATGCGGGGTGAGCCAGGCCCGCTGGAAATGGACCCCTTCGACGGACGAATCGGTGGAGACGACGACGCGCTCACCCGGAGGAATCGGGACCGGCCCCGTGTCACTGCCAACGGCCGCGGCGAGATCGCCCCAGCGGGCGAGCATCCGGCGAATCAGGTCGAACTCGCCGCCCGGGCCCATCGCAATGTTCTCAGGCACGCGCCGCAACCCGGGGAAGCCGTGCGAGCACATGTTCGGCCAGAGACTCACCGCGGTACTCCCAGGCCGCCGGAAGGGCGTGGAGCACGTCGTCGAGGGTCCTTCCACGCCAATGTCCGTCCACCGCCGCGAGCTCCCCGGCGCGTCCATGCGCGAACGCTGCGGCAACCGCGCTGAGAGCGGCGTCCCCGGTCTGGGCCAACAGGGCGCCAGCGATCCCGGAGAGCAAGTCGCCACTGCCACCGACGCCGAGGATCGGCCCGCCGCGAGGGACCACGAAGGTCGCGGACCCGGTGTCGACGAGGGTGGGAACGCCCTTGAGCAGCACGACCGCCCCTGACCCGACGGCGAGCTGCCTGGCGGCACCGAACGGGTCTTCCTTCACCGCCGCCGCCGAAATGCCAAGGAGCCTGCCGGCCTCCGCCGCGTGTGGGGTCAGCAGGGTGACGCGCCCTTCCCGAAGGCGCCGCAGCTCCGACAGGCGGCCCTGCACGGCGGTCAGGGCGTCCGCATCCAGGAGCACGGGCCCCGGGAACGCCTCCAGCCAGGAGAGGAGCCGTTCGCGCGCAGCAGTCACGCCAAACCCCGGCCCAATCACCATTGCGTGCGCCCACCCGAGCTCCGCGCGCGACTCCAGCCCGGCGGCTGGCCAAGGGAAGCAGGTGGCCTGCGAGACTGCCGCGTTGACCGCGCTGATCGACGAGGGATGGACGTAGCAGCGGACCATTCCGCCTCCGGCCCCGAACGCGCCCCGCCCCGCGAGAATAGTCGCGCCGGCCATCCCCTTTCCACCCCCAACCACCAACAGGCGCCCGCGCTCGGCCTTGGTCGCCAGTGCACCGGGGTCGGGCAGCACGTGGCTCAGCCACTCGCCGGTGACAGCCTTCGGCACTGCATGCGCCGGTCGTGGGAGCCCGATGTCGAGGCACACCAGTTCGCCGACGAGGTCTCGCCGAATGAGCTGCCCGCGTTTCCAGGTGCCGAAGGTGACGGTGAGGTCGGCCGGCGCGCAGCCGTCCGCGGCGATCCCCGTGGTGGCGTCGAGGCCGGATGGAAGGTCGACCGCGACCCGGAACGCCGAGGCGGTCGAGCGAAGCAGGTGCGATCCCGCGAGGAGGTCGTCGCGAAGCGGTCCGCGAGCGCCCGTCCCCAACATGGCATCAAGCACTACATGTGGATTCTCGACAACCGACGCCATGTCGTTGCGGCACAGCGCCTTTGCCCGTATGGCATCAGGAGTGACTGGAGCGGGGCCGAGGACACCGACTTCGCAGCCGGCCGCCGCCAGTGCCGCGGCGGCCACCCAGCCGTCCCCGCCGTTGTTCCCGCTGCCGACCACGACCTGGACGCGCTTCCCCGGGAGTGAGGGGTCCCCGGAGAAAAGCAGATGCGCCAGGCGTTCCCCTGCCCGGCGCATCAGATCGAACGAATCGGTGCCCGCCGCGACGGCCGCTGAGTCCAGCGCCCGGGATTCATCGGCGGTGAGGACCGGGATCAGCCAGCGCTCCCAGGACTCCACCATGTATGGCTACTTCTGCGACTGCCCGACCGTCCGACCGAACGAGATCTCCCCGTTGTCAATCCGGATATTGAATCCGCATTCTGGATTGCTGCACACCCACGCCTTGTAGGTAATGGGGGCGCCGTCACGGCCGTAGTCCGACAGGGGAAGGAGCACGCCTTTCCCGCACTTGATACACGATGTGAAGTTGTTCATCCCGACCCGCGCCCTCCCGGCGCAAAGAAAATTGTTCTTCCCTAGCTGAGATGGGCTGCGCTCCAGGGGTACGCTCCATCAAACGCGGCGTCGAAGTCGTAGACGCGCTGGAAATCCAGCCGAGAATCCGACGGTTGGCTCATGAGCAAGCCGAGCTCGACCATGGTAAACACGATGTCCCCTACGTCCTCAGTGCAGCCCACGCCCCAGTGCTCTAGCACGAGCCGTGCCGTCACCCCGAAGCGCTCGAGGGCCAGGTCCCTGACCGCCCACGCCAGCTCACGACCGTCGACATGTCGACGCTCGGTGAGCCGGGTTTGGTGGAACTCCAGCGCCGCCAGGACGAACAGGTAGGCGTGCTCGTGGAACCGGGTCTCCCGAGCCCGGATCTGCTCCCAAATTCCCTCCCGAAACGCAATCTCGGGCACGTGGTCGTCGGTCAGCGTGAGTCCAGCGAGGTCCTGCCGGTGCAACGGGCGGTATAATGCCCATTGGGGGGGTTCGGCACAATGCCGCCTGTCCCTGAAAGTGTCGGCGCCGCGTTCCCGTGCTTGACGGCAGCCCGGAACGAGGGAGAGACTCCCGACAGCGCCCCTGCCCCCGATCTCATGCGTCATCTTTTTGCTGGCCTGGTCCTCGCATTGTTCGTTAGGCCGATCGCAGCCCAGAATGCCGCGGCCGCCCTCCCGTGGCCTCCGGTCGCCACCTTCTCGATCCTCGGCTACGACCCCGAGACCGGCGAGGTCGGCGCTGCCGTGCAAAGCCGGGTCTTCTCGGTGGGCAACGGGGTCCTCTGGGGAGAAGCCGGCG
>JAEUJL010000480.1 GCA_016794835.1 Gemmatimonadota bacterium
ATGCCGCGGCCGCCCTCCCGTGGCCTCCGGTCGCCACCTTCTCGATCCTCGGCTACGACCCCGAGACCGGCGAGGTCGGCGCTGCCGTGCAAAGCCGGGTCTTCTCGGTGGGCAACGGGGTCCTCTGGGGAGAAGCCGGCGTCGGCGTCGTGGCCACGCAAGCCATCGTGGACGTGAGCTACGGTCCGCAGGCCCTCGCCCTGCTGAGGCAGGGGGTGAAGCCTACCGATGTCGTGCGCCGCGTGTGGGAGGGGGATCCCGACCCACGCCCGGAACAGTGGACGAAGCTCGGGCGGCAGTTCTCGGTGATGAGCGCGACCGGCGAGGTGGCCACGTATACCGGGCCCAAGGCGAGCACCTGGGCCGGGCACAAGATCGGGAAGTTCTGCTCCGCGCAGGGGAACATCCTCGCCGGCGAGGCGGTGGTGAACGACATGGTCGCCGCCTTCGAGCGCACCCCGGGCCACCTGTCCTTGCGCTTACAGGCGGCGCTGGAAGCGGGCCAGGCCGCGGGGGGCGACACGCGCGGGATGCAATCCGCCGCCATGTTGATCGTCAAGAAGGACGCCGGAGTCTGGCTGCACAACGACGTCGTCCTCCGGCTGCAGGTTGACGACAGCCCGGAACCCATCAAGGAGCTGCGGCGCCTGGTGGAGAAAGCGGCGGAGCAACGCACGCGCATGCGACGATGACTGACGGAACGCACGGCCAACCGGGACTCCGCCTCGCCCTCCGGGGGAGCCTCGCCGCCGCGTTGACCTTTGGCGTCGCCGAAGCCGCCAACGCGATCCGGCGACACCGACTCGATCACCTGCCGACCGGGGAGTACGTCGCGGGCGAGGTCTTCTGGATGGCCCCGGTTGCCGCAGTGGTTGGGCTTGGGCTCGTCGCGGCGCTTTACCTGGGCCTCCGCACCGTGCTGCCCCGGCGGTTCGCTCCCGCGCACGCGGTCCTGGGGATCACGGTCAGCCTGGGCGCGTTTGGCTTGCTGACCGCCATGTCGATCGGATTAAGCTGGTGGTCCGCCGGGATGCTGGCGATCGGCCTCGGCGTTGCCGTCCAACGCGCGTTTGCCCGGTGGCCGGCCGCGATGGGACGACTCTCGTCCGTGGGGATCGTCATCGGGACGGCCATCGCGCTCGGCGCCACCGTGTTGCCAGCCTGGATGCGCACCCGGGAGGAGCGGGC
This sequence comes from Gemmatimonadota bacterium, assembly GCA_016794835.1. Taxonomy (GTDB): domain Bacteria; phylum Gemmatimonadota; class Gemmatimonadetes; order Gemmatimonadales; family Gemmatimonadaceae; genus RBC101. Next base: position 1,189 of record JAEUJL010000480.1, read on the forward strand.
CACGTATGCCGCCTTGCCGCCTGCCACGGAGAATGCCCCGAACATCCTGGTGCTCATCTGGGACACCGCTCGCGCCCAGAACATGTCGCTGTACGGCTACACGCGGCCGACCACGCCGGTGCTCGACAGCCTGGCCACGCATGGGCTGGTGTTCGATCGCGCCTTCGCGACCTCCCCGTGGTCCCTGCCCTCGCATGCCTCGATCTTCACCGGGCACTATCCGCATGAGCTCACCGCCGGGCCGCGCATCCCGCTGGATCGCACCCAACTGACCCTTGCCGAGCGTTTCGCGTCGAAGGGGTACGCCACGGCCGCGATGACGGCGAACCTGTTCTATGGCTCGCCGGACTATGGCATCGATCGCGGTTTCTCGCGCTACGACGCGCGGCCGCCGATCAACTGGCGCTCGATTGCCCACACCTGGATCCTCACGCGGCGGGTGGCGCTGCTCACGCGGCAGGCGCTCGGGAACCATGACACGCTGCTGCGGCGGCGTGCCGAACATGTCAACAGCTCCTTCCTGTCCTGGATGGACACGCACGAGGGGCGTCCCTTCCTCGCCGTCCTGAACTACTTCGACGCCCACGAACCCTACCGGGCACCGGCCCCCTTCGACACGAAGTTCGCGGCCCCGGGATCGCGCTACTGGGCGGACGAGACCCTGAACGCGGCGGATTCCAGCGTGCTGCGCCAGCTGCGCGACATGTATGACGGCGGGATCGCCTACGATGATTTCGCGCTGGGCCAGCTCCTGCAGTCGCTGCGCGAGCGGGGACTCCTGGATCGGACCATCGTGATCGTGACGTCGGATCACGGCGAGGAGTTCGGGGAGCGCGGCCCGACCCTGCTCGGCCACAATCGCAGCCTGTACCGCCAAGCCCTCCAGGTGCCGATGGTCGTCGTGGCGCCGTCGCACGGCGTCCCTGTCGGACGAAGTTCGGCGGCGGTCAGCATTCGCGACATCCCGGCCACCCTTTCGCAACTGGCCTTTCCTTCCGAACCCTCGCCGTTCCCGGGTCGCTCGCTCCTGGACGCCGCCGGAGACACCAGCCGCGCGGGACCACCGGTCCTGGCGATGACCGAGAAGCATCGGTGGGCGCGCACCGGCACGGAGGGGTGGCCGACCTCCTGGGGATCCCTCTTCTCGGCCCTGAGCGTGACACACCAGTACCTCGTCGACGGGCGTGGCGACGAAGGGCTCTACGATCTCCTGCACGACCCGTTTGATGGAACAAACCTCGCGTCCGACAGTACGCAGCGGCTGGCGTTGAGCCAGCTGCGCGGGGCGCTCACGGCCGGTGTGGGTCCGCCGGCCACGCGCGTCGCCCGACGCGGCGCGCGACCACCCAAGCCCGCTGCCCCATGAGCGCCACACGTCTCGCCGGGATGTTCGTTGCTGCACTCGCGTTGTCGTCGGCACCCCTCGAGGCGCAGCGCGGCCGGCTTCGCGTGGCGCTGCCGGCCTTTGGGGCGCAGGTGGTGCTCGACACCATCGGGGACGTGCAGGTCGTGAAGGCGCCGCCGGGCAAGGTGTTCACCGCCGCCACGATGGTGATGCAGAACCTCAAGATCCCGATCGACGTCTCGGACTCGGCCACGGGGATGCTCGGGGCGGCCAAGCTCGTGCGCAGCCGCAACCTGGCCGGCCAGGCGCTGTCGCGCTTCCTCGAGTGCGGATCCAACATGACCGGCCCTCGTGCGGACACGCACCGGGTGCAGATGCCCCTGCTGCTCCTGATGGATCCCGGCGAGGAGGGATCCACGCGCCTGCGCATCGCCCTCGTGGGCAGTGCGCAGGACAACTCGGGCACCTCGAACTCCCCGGTCATGTGCGGGAGCACGGGGGGGCTGGAGAACCTGCTGCGCACGGCGATCGCCAAGCAACTGCAGCAGCTGCCATGACCCGCGCGGCGCCGCTCCTGCTGCTGCTCGTTGGTGCGGCGCTCGGCGCACAGACCCCGCGCGCCACGGCCATCCTCCCGGGGTACCGGTCGCCGATCTGGCTGGACACGACCGGCCAGGCGCGCACCTTCGCCGGCCCCCGGGACCGCGTCTTCGCGGCCGTCGACAGTGCGCTGGGTTCGTTAGGCATCGCCCTCGACGTGCGCGACGCGGCGTCCGGCCTGGTGGGCACCGGCCGGTTGAAGACACAGCGACGACTCGCCGGCGTGCCCATGTCCCGCTGGCTGGACTGCGGCGTTGGCGCCCGGGGCTCCACGGCGGACGTGTACCAGGTCTCGCTCGCCCTGCTGGGGATGGTGCGCACACGACCGGCCGACTCGGTCGAGGTTCGGGTCGCCTTCGCGGCCGGGGCGCAGGATTTCTCCGGCCCACTCGCGGACCCGATTTCCTGCTCGTCGACGGGCGCGCTCGAGGAACGTGTCCTGAACGCGGTGGCCACGCGCCTGAAGGCGCCGTGAGGCTCGCTGGGCCCGGAGTGTTTCTCGTCATGGCCCTGCAAGGAGCGGACAGCGCGGCGTTCGCGTCGTTGAGCCGCGTCCAGCGCGACCTGCTCGACGTCCGCCGGGAGCTCGCCAACCCGCAGCTGAGTTGTATCTCCCTCGGCGTGACCCCGAGTGGCCAGGAGCGACGGAGGATCCAGGGACGATTGCAGGATGGGAGTTCCCTGGTGGTGTTCGCGCGGTCGCGACCGGACTCCGGGGTGATCACACGGGTGGAGTTCGTCCGCACCCGGGACGGGGTACAGCGCGGCTATACCTGGGACGCCGACGGCAACGTGACGACCGGGGTGGATTGGACTCCGGACCGATCGCGCGCGACGAGCTTTCCGGTGCCGTCGGGCGGCCCCGTGCCGCAGGTGCTGCGCGGGCTGGGGCGCCGTGTCATCGCGCGCTGCGGATAGGCCTCGGCAATTGGTGAGGCACCGGGGACGGCGTTAGCTTCACGCACCCCTGCGGCGAGTGGAGATTCGGCCGCAGTGCCCCACCCCGCGCTCAATCCATGTCCATCGCCCGTAACCTCCTGCTGCGCGCGTCAAAGAGTCCCTGGCTCGCCCGCCAGATGACCCAACGCGCCTTTGCCCGGCGCGCCGTCCGCAAGTTCATGCCGGGAGAAGAGCTGAACGACGCCCTTGGCGCCGCGACCACCCTGCAGAACGCAAAGATCGGCAGCATCATCACGCGCCTGGGTGAAACCCTGACGGGGGAAACGAACACGGACAGCGTGCGCGAGCACTACATCGGCGCCATGGCCGAGATCGCGCGGCGCGGGCTGTCCACGGTCATTTCCATCAAGCCGACGCAGCTCGGGCTGGACAACAGCGTGGCCGAGTGTGGCCGCCAACTGGAGATCCTCGCGCAGGCCGCCCAGGAACACGGGGCCTTCATCTGGATGGACATGGAGGACTCCTCCTATGTCGACCGGACCCTGGAGCTGTACGAGCGGGTGAAGTCGGTGTACCCCAAGACGGGGCTCGCGATGCAGGCCTACCTGTACCGCACGCCGAAGGACCTCGAACGCCTGATGCCACTGCGGCCCGTCGTGCGACTGGTGAAGGGCGCCTACGCCGAGCCGCCCAACGTGGCGTTCCCGAAGAAGGCGGACACCGATGCGGCCTTTGTTGAGCTGGGCGAGACGCTGCTCAAGGCTTCGAAGGACGGCCAGGCCATGCCGATCTTCGGGACGCACGACATGAACATCGTGCACCGGCTGGTGGGACGTGCCCGCTCGATGCAGCTGACGCGCGAGCAATTCGAGGTGCACATGCTGTACGGCATCCGCAGCGCCGAACAGCGTGCCTTGACCGCCGACAACGTCGGCGTGCGCTGCCTGATCTCGTACGGGACCAACTGGTTCCCGTGGTACATGCGCCGACTCGCGGAACGTCCCGCGAACGTCTGGTTCGTGGTCAAGAGCACGTTCGCCTGACATTCGTGGCCGCTCGCGCGGGTGCGCCAGGGGGCCGGCTCAAGGCCCTGGGGGTCCTGGCCGGCATCGCGAGCGGCCTGACGGCGTGCGATGCCCCGCCGCCGCCAACGGATGTCGCACGCTCCGCCGGACTCCCGGTCGCGGAGCTCTCGCTGCCGGCGCAGGTCGCCGTCTACGAAGCGGCGGTCCGCGCGGCGTTTGATGTGGGCCCCGACCTGTACCTGGTGGCCCACCATCGCCGGCTGCCCCGCGGCGCGGGGACCGAGGGCGGCGATTCCCTGCCGGCCGCGTTAGGCGAGGCCCTGCGCCAGGCAGGGACGGTGCGCGGCCTCTGCGACCCCGTCCGCGATGGTGACCAGCGCGCCCCGCGATGCCCGGCCGCGACCAGCGGCTACATCATCCGTGCGACGGAGATCTTCCAGGGGGGCGGCGACACGCTGCGCCTCAACCTGCACTCCGAGCTCTACGCCGCCGCGAGCGGGCCGGGCCAGGAGCCGTTTGCGTTCGAGATGGCGTACAAGGTGGTGCCGCGCGGTGATGGTCGCTTTCGGGTGGTGGCCGAGGGTCGGGTGCGGGAGAAGGAGTGATTCCCTGACGCGGGGAATGCGCCACGACGTCATGGCGCGCGCGAGGCCCCTGACGCAGCGCGCAGGGCCCTCGCCGGGGGCGTGAACCGCGGGTTAGGTTCCGGAGGTCGACGCACGGCGCGCCACACGGCGGCCGAGTGCCGCGGTTGCTTCCCGGAGATGCCCATGTCTCGAGGCCTGAGTTATTCCCTCGCCGCGCTGATGGTCGCACTCAGCGCCGGCGTTCCCCTCGCCCAGGCGCGATCGGTGCCACCGCGTCCGAACCGCCCGGACGCCCGGAAGACGCCGGCCCCGGCGTCGGTGATGGGGCCAACCGAGAACTACTGGGTGTACGTGGGTGCGGAGTCGGCGGACCTGATTCACCGCGTGCGGTTCGGGCCGGACGGCACGCGCGTCGAGAAGTCGATCCCGATCGGAATGGAGGCGACAGAGATGGAGGGCCCGCACGGCCTGCAGATCTCGCCGGACGGCAAGTGGCTGTACATGACCACCGGCCACGGCACGCCCGATGGCAAGTTGTGGAAGTTCGACCTCGGGCCGGACACGTTGGTCGGGCCGGCGATCTCGCTCGGCTGGTTCCCCGCCTCGATCGACGTCTCGCCGGATGGCCTCTACACCTTCTCCGCGAACTTCAACCTGCACGGCGAGATGGTGCCCTCCAGCATCTCGGTCGTGTTCACCCCGACGAACACCGAGGTCGCCCAAACGGTGACCTGCACCATGCCCCACGGCTCGCGCTTCAACGCGACGGGGACGAAGCACTATTCCGGCTGCATGATGGATGACTTGCTCGTTGAGCTGGACACGCGCACCTACGAGGTGACGGCGAAGTTCTCGCTCGCCAAGGGCAAGGAGGGGTTGGTGGACCTGCAGGCCGCCGCCCACGCCGGGCACACCATGGAGCACAAGGTCGACAACAGCGAGGGGCACGGCGCGTCGATGACCTCCACCTGCTCCCCCACCTGGGCGCAGCCCGCGGCCAGCGGATCGATGGTGTACGTGACGTGCAACAAGGTGGACCAGGTGCTCGAGGTCGATGCGTCCACCTGGAAGATCACGCGGCGTTTCTCGACGGGGGTCGGCCCGTACAACCTCGCCGTGACACCGGACGGGAAGTACCTGCTCGTCACGCTGAAGAAGGGCGCCGGCTTCGAGATGATTGACCTGGCGTCCGGCCAGTCCGTCTACCGCGAGAAGCTGAGCACGACGATTGGCCACGGCGTCGCCGTCAGCAAGGACTCGAAGTACGCCTTCGTGTCATCGGAAGGCGTCGGCGCACAGCCCGGCAAGGTGGATGTCTTCGACCTCGCCAACCGCAAGAAGGTGGGCACGGCCGACGTCGGCCAGC
>JAEUJL010000501.1 GCA_016794835.1 Gemmatimonadota bacterium
GTAAATGGCGCAGTCCAATCCCGCCCAGGCGCTGGCGAACATTCGCAATACGCCGGAGCTGTGGGAGAAGATCGTCTTCACGTTCTGGTGCCTGGTGCTGTATCGACTGGGCTCCCACATCACGGCACCCGGCGTCGACGCGGTGGCGCTGCTGGACTTCTTCAACAACCAGCAGTCCAACGGACTCCTCGGCCTCTACGACCTGTTCGTCGGGGGCGGGTTGTCGCGTGCGACGGTGTTTGCCCTTGGCATCATGCCGTACATCTCCGCGAGCATCTTCGCGCAGATCGGCACCCAGCTCATCCCGTCGCTGGACAAGCTGAACAAGGATGAAGAGGGACGGAAGAAGATCACCCAGTGGACGCGCTACTTCACGGTGGCGCTCGCCATGGTGCAGGCCTGGGGCTTCGCGCTCTTCACCGAGTCGCTGCAGGGCGCGGTGAGCTCGCCCGGCTTCGGGTTCCGCCTGCAGATGTCCGTCATCCTCACCGCCGGCGCCGTGTTCGTCATGTGGCTCGGCGAGCAGATCACGGAGCGCGGCCTCGGCAATGGTGCGTCGCTGATCATCTTCTTCTCGATCGTCGAGCGGTTCTGGAGCGCGATCTTCCAGACCTTCAACTTCGTGAGCACGGGAGCGGTCGGCGCGTTCTCCCTCGTCGTCCTCGCCCTCGTCATGGTGGGTGTGGTCGCCGGCGTCGTGGCGCTGACCCTGGCGGCGCGTCGCGTGCTGATCCAGATCCCGCAGCGCACCATGGCCCGCGGTCGCATGCGCGAGGCCGCCCGGAACTTCATCCCCCTCCGCATCAACTCGGCCGGCGTCATGCCGATCGTGTTCGCGCAGTCGGTGATCGTCGTCCCCGGCGCGCTGGCACAGTTCAGCGGCAACCCGGGGTTGCAGCGCGCCGCCGACTTCTTCGCGGAAGGGTCGTGGCCGTACCTCATCGCCTCGGCGCTGCTGATCCTGTTCTTCACGTACTTCTACACGTCGATCATCTTCAACCCGATCGACATCGCCGAGAACCTGAAGAAGCAGGGCGGGTTCATCCCCGGGGTCAAGCCGGGGGCGAAGACGGCGGAGTACATCGAGCAGGTCGTCACGCGGATCACCTTGCCCGGCGCGCTGTTCCTGACGGCGATCGCGCTGTTCCCGGTGATCATCGCGAAGTGGATCAACGTGCCGTTCCGCTTTGGCGGAACCTCGCTGCTCATCGTCGTGGGTGTGGCCCTCGATACCATGGCGCAGATGCAGCAGCACCTCCTGCTTCGGAAGTACGACGGCTTCATGAAGAAGGGTCGGGTGCGCTTCCGCGGGCGGCAGGGCGCCACGGGCGGGTTCTAGCCGGCGGTCCTGGTTCTGCGTGTGCGGTACCTGAGTGGACGGCGCCCAACGTGCCGTCCACTTGCCGTAAGGGGGGGCCGGTCCCCACTGGCGCCTCGCGGGCTGTGACGCAATCATCGGTCTGCCGTCTGCCGTCTGCCGTCTGCCGTCTGCCGTCTGCCGTCTGCCGTCTGCCGTCTGCCGTCTGCCGTCTGCCGTCTGAAGGACACTGGGCCCCGGATCAGGTCCGGGGCGCTCGCGTCCGCCGTCTGCCTGAACTCCAAATCCAGCACCCATGATCCTCGTCCTCCTCGGTCCTCCTGGCGCAGGCAAGGGCACCCAGGGCGAAAAGCTCGCTGAACAGCTCGGTGTCCCGAAGGTCGCGACCGGCGACGTGCTGCGCGCCGCCGTTCGGGCGCAGACCCCGCTGGGCCTCGCGGCCAAGGCGGCGATGGATCGCGGGGACCTCGTGCCCGATGAGGTTATCCTGGGCATCATGAAGGAGGCGTTGGCGTCCCCCGCGGCGGCCCGTGGAGCGATCCTCGACGGGGTCGTGCGCACCGTGCCGCAGGCCGAAGGGCTGAGCCGCGTGCTGGCGGAGCTCGGGCGCCCGCTGGACGCCGTCCTCCTGTTCGAGATCGATGACGAGGAGCTCGTGGGCCGCCTATCCGGCCGGACGGTGTGCGAGAGCTGCCAGACGCCCTATGCGGGCCAGGCGCCGGGGGCGAGCTGCGCCAAGTGCGGGGGCACCCTGGTGCGCCGCAAGGACGATGAGCCCGAGGCGGTGCGCAATCGCCTGCGGACGTACCATGCGCAGACGGCCCCGGTGATCGGCTGGTATGAACAGACCGGGGGACCGCTCCGGCGCATCGATGCCCTGGGCGCGATGGACGATGTCCTGGCGCGCGCCCGTCGCGCGCTGTCCCTGTGATCCACCTCAAGTCGGATCGTGAGCTGGAGATCATGGCCCGCGGGGGTCATGTGCTGGCCATGACGCACGCCCACCTGCGCCCCCTCGTCCGCCCCGGGGTCTCGACCCAGGAACTGGACGAGGCCGCGGAAGCCTTCATCCGGTCGCATGCCGGTGCGACGCCGGCGTTCAAGGGACTGTACGGGTTCCCCGGGGCGATCTGCATCTCGGTGAACGAGGAGATCGTGCACGGCATTCCGTCGCCCCGCCGGGTGCTCAAGGTGGGGGATATCGTCAAGCTGGACGTCGGGGTGAAGCTCGACGGCTACTTCACGGACGCCTCGATCACGGTCCCGGTTGGTGCGGTGTCACCCGAGATCGAGCGGCTGATTGACGTGACGCGTCGCTCCCTGGATGCCGGGATCGCCGCCGCCGTGGTGGGTAACCACATTGGCGACATCGGGGCGGCGATCTGGTCCGTGGTGAGCCCGGCGGGATACACGGTGGCCGACGACCTCGTGGGGCACTACGTGGGGACCAAGCCGCATGGCGACCCGCAGGTGCCAAACAAGGGAAAGCCGAAGCGCGGGATGAAGCTGCTCCCCGGGCTGACGATCGCGATCGAGCCGATGGTCAACATGGGCGGCTCGGCCACGCGGACCCTCTCGGACAAGTGGACCATCGTGACGGCGGATGGCTCCCCGTCGGCGCACTTCGAGCACACGATCGCGATCACGGCGGACGGGCCGCGCGTGCTGACGCGCGGGGCGTGATGGGACCGTGGCGACCCGCCAGTCGTCCGTGGGGATGAGCCCCTGCCCACCATGAACCCACGCTGGAGTCATCTCGTCGCTGCCCTGGCGATTGCCCTCGGGGTGATGCGCATCGTGGCGACGTACGAGGTCTTTGGCGAGACCTTCGACGAAGGGGTGCACATCGCCGCGGGGATGGAGCTGCTCGACCAGGGGCGGTTCACCTACGAGCCCAAGCATCCGCCGCTGGCCCGGACGGCCGTGGCGCTCGGTCCCTGGCTGTCCGGCATCGGGTCCCAGCATGTGCCGAACATCTGGGGTGAGGGGCGCGCGATCATCCATGCGCAGAATCCCGACCGCACGCTGTTCCTCGCACGCCTCGGCATCCTCCCGTTCTTCGTGCTGGCGTGCGTGATGCTCTGGTTGTGGACGGCGCGGCTGGCCGGGCCGGCGGAGGCGGCCGTGGCCGTGGTGCTCTTCACCCTGACGCCGATTGTCCTCGCCCACGCCAGTGTCGCGACGACGGATATGGCGCTCCTCGGGACGCTGACCGCGTTGCTGTACGTGGCGTCCCGGTGGCTCGAACGCCCCACCCGGGCCGCGAGCGTCCTGCTGGGCGTGGCGGGGGCGGCCACGCTCACGGCGAAGATGTCGTCCGTCGTCTTCTTTGGCGGCACGGTCGGGCTCGTGCTCGCATTGCGCTACTGGTGGGGCCGTGGGGCGACGACGCCGGAGCGCGCCGCGGGTGGCGTCCTCACGCTGTCGAAGGCGCATTGGCGAAGCCTGCTCGTGACGGCGCCCGTGGCGTTCCTGTGCGTGTGGGCGATCTACCGCTTCCAGGTGGGGAGCCTGCGGGGGGTGCCGTTCCCGCTGACCACCCTCATCCAGGGGGTGCGCGACATGCTCAACCACAACTCCCT